>JAKAZO010000027.1:0-13991 GCA_021815825.1 Pseudomonadota bacterium | reverse complement strand
CGATCGCCGGGTTGCGCGGCACCCCGCTGCTCGCCGTCTACGGTCTCTCCAAAGCCGCCGACATGCAGATGGCGCGCAACATCGCCGTCGAGTGGGGACCGAAGAACATCCGCGCCAACTGCATCGCGCCCGGGCTGGTGCGCACCGATTTCGCGCGCGCGCTCTGGGAAAACCCCGAACTGGAGAAGAAGCGCTCGCGCGAGACACCGCTGCTGCGCATCGGCGAGCCCGATGAGATCGCCGGCGCGGCGGTGTTCCTGGCCTCGCCGGCCGGCTCCTTCATGACCGGGCAGTCCATCGTCATCGATGGCGGCGTGACGATCGGTTCGCCGAACAGCGCGGAATAGCGGGCCGATGGTCGCGGAGGGGGCGCCGGAGCTCGTTCGGGTCCTGCCCAATCATCGCTTCGACGAGGCTTCGCTCGCGGCCTATCTGCGCGGGCATCTGCGGGGCTTCTCCGGCGATCTGGTCGTGCGCCAGTTCCAGGGCGGGCAATCGAACCCTACCTTTCATCTCGCGGCGGGCGAGCGCGCGTTCGTCCTGCGCAAGAAGCCGCCGGGCAAGCTGCTGCCCTCGGCGCACGCGGTCGATCGCGAATACGCTGTGCTCGCCGCGCTCGCCGGCTCGGATGTGCCGGTGCCGCGCGTGCATCTGCTCTGCTCGGACGAAACGGTGGTCGGGCAGATGTTTTACGTCATGGACTATGTTGCGGGCCGCGTCTTCGCCGACCGCGCGATCCCCGGCGCCACGCCGGCGGACCGCGCGGCGATGTATGACGACATGAACCGCATCCTCGCGCGGCTGCATCGGGTCGATTGGCGTGGCGTCGGGCTCGCCGGGTTCGGCCGCCCGGAAAACTACTTCGCGCGTCAGATCGCGCGCTGGTCGAAGCAGTACGAAGCCTCCCGCACCGAGGACGTGCCGGCGATGGAGCGGCTGATGCGCTGGCTCGCCGAGACGAAGCCGCCGGCCGACGAGGCGGTGATCGTGCACGGCGATTTCCGCCTCGGCAATCTCCTGTTCCATCCCACCGAGCCGCGCGTTCTGGCCGTGTTGGACTGGGAACTCTCGACCATCGGCCATCCGCTGGCCGATCTCGCCTACAATGTGCTCACCTACCGGCTGCCGGAGAGCGCCGGCGGCGCGCGCGAGGCGGAGCTGGTCGCGCTCGGCATTCCGGCCGAGGCCGATTATGTCGCGCGCTATGTCGAGCGCGCCGGCCGTGCCGATGCCGCGACCCTCGAATACGCGATTGTCTTCGCCATGTTCCGCCTTGCCGCGATCGTCGCCGGCGTCTATCGCCGCGCGCTCGATGGCAACGCGGCCGATGCCCGTGCGCTCGAACGCGGCGTGGTGTTCCGCGAAGTTGCCGAGCGCGCCTGGGCCTATGCGCAGGCGCTCGGTGCCCGCTGAAGCGCAATGCTGCAGGCGCTGCTGACGCTGCTGCTGTGCCAGTTCCTCGGCGAGATCGCAGCCAATGCGCTGGCGCTCCCGCTGCCCGGGCCGGTGATCGGGCTGCTGCTGCTGCTGGTGCTGCTGATCGCGCGCGGCGGGCCGGATGAGCCGATGCGCGCGGCCTCGCAGCGGCTGCTGCAATATCTCTCGCTGCTGTTCGTGCCGGCCGGGGTCGGGGTCATCACGCAATTGGACGTGCTGGGGCGCAACTGGCTGGCGGTGGCGCTGTCGATCCTGGTTTCCACGGCGCTCGGCGTCGTTGTCACCGGCTGGGTGATGGCGCGCCTCTCGCGGCCGCGATGAGCGTCGGGCTCGGGCATCTCTGGGTCTATCTCGAGACCACGCCGCTGCTCGGCCTCGTCGGCACGCTCGCCGCTTACGTGTTCGCCGAGGCCCTGAGCCGGCGCCTCGGCCACCCGGCGCTCGCCAATCCGACGCTGATCGCGATCCTGCTGCTGGTGCTGTTCCTGCTGGTGACGCGCACGGCCTACGCGACCTATTTCCAGGGCGCGCAATATGTCCACTTCCTGCTCGGGCCGGCGACCGTGGCCCTGGCGGTGCCGATGCACGCCAATCTCGCGCAGATCCGTCGCTCCGCCGCGGCCTTGCTGCCGGCGCTGCTGGCGGGCTCGCTGGTGGCGGCGGGCTCGGCGATGCTGATCGCCCGTGCCCTCGGCGCGCCGGCGCGGGTCGTGCTGTCGCTGGTGGCGAAATCGGTCACGACGCCGATCGCCATGGGCATCGCCGAGCGGATCGGGGGTCAGCCGTCGCTGGCGGCGGTGTTCGTGCTGATCACCGGGCTCACCGCCGCGGTGCTCGTCGGGCCGCTGCTGCGTGCCCTCGGCATCAGGGACTGGCGGGCGGTGGGGCTGGCCGCCGGCACCGCCGGGCATGGGCTGGCGACGGCGCGGGTGCTGCTGCTCTCGGAAACCGCCGGCGCTTTCGGCGGCCTGGCGATCGGGCTCAACGGCGTGCTGACGGCGCTGTTCGCGCCGCTGCTCATCCGGCTGCTGGCGTGGCTGCCGGCTTGGCCGCTCGGGGGTTGATCAGCGATAGCGACCGTGGCGCTGCAGAACCTCGATGCGGTAGCCGTCCGGGTCGGTGAGGAAGAAGAAGCGCGCCAGCAGCACGCCGTCGCGGCGGAATTCCTTGAGCGGCTCGGGGGCGATGCCGGCGGCGGTGAGGCGCGCGTGTTCGGCGTCGAGATCATCGACGGTGACGGCGATGTGGCCGTAGCCGTCGCCGCGCGTGTACGGCTCGTGGCGGTCGTGGTTGATGGTCAGCTCGAGCTCGAACGGGCTCTCCGGGCTTTTCATATAGACCAGGGTGAAGCCCTCGAAGCCCATGCGCTCGGCGATCTCGAGCCCGAGGGCCTCGCGGTAGAAGGCGACCGAGCGCGCCTCATCGAGCACGCGGATCATCGAGTGGATCGGCTTGGCCACGGCCGGGAGCTCCTTCAAGGATGGGATCGCCAGGGATAAGATCGCCGCCACGCAGGCAGCGCCTGCGCGCGGCGGCGGGAGTGGTGGAGCTGAGGGGAATCGAACCCCTGACCTCCTCATTGCGAACGAGGCGCTCTCCCAACTGAGCTACAGCCCCTCCCGAGGCGGCCGGAATGTGCGCACACGCGACTGCCAAGTCAAGCTGTGTCGCCACGGTGGTACGGGTGTCCGGCGAGGATGCTCTGGGCCCGGTACAGCTGCTCGGCGAGCATCGGACGGACGAGAAAATGTGGCCAGGTCATTGGCCCGAACGAGAGGCGGCAGCCGGCGCGGGCGAGCACCGGCGCGTCCAGCCCGGCGGCGCCGCCGATGAGGAAGCACGGGGTCCGTCCCTGCGCGCGCCAACTGGCCAGGAGGCGGGCCAGGGCCTCGCTGTCGTGCATCTGCCCGGCCGGATCCAGCGCGACGGCGAAGCTGCCCGGCGCGAGCGCGGCGAGGATCGCCACCCCCTCACGCCGCCGCGCCTCGGCGTCGCCGCCGCCGCCCTCGGCGATCTCGGTCAGCGCCAGTTCCGGGCGCAGCCGCGCCGCGTAGCGGGCGAACAGCTCCGCCTCCGGCCCGCGGCGCAGGCGGCCGACGGCGATCAGTCGCACGGTCGTCGAAGCCGGTCGGGTCATGGGCGCCAGAATTGGGCTTCGGCCAGGGCGCCGGCAAGGATAGATTGCGCGATCCGGAGGCGTGCCCCGAAGCGCGTGCTCCGAAGCGCGTGCCCCTGACGGGAACCATGCCGGCGGCTGCCCAAGGAGGATGCCATGGATACAGGTCGCGATCTCGCCGAACCCCTGTTGCGCCGCGATGCGGATGGCGTGGCCTGGCTGACGCTGAACCGGCCGGCCCAGCGCAACGCCCTGTCGATCGGCCTGATGACCGCGCTGGAACACGCGATCGCGGCGATCGCCGCCGATGCAGCGGTGAAGGTGGTGGTGATCGGTGGCGCCGGGCCTGCGTTTTGCGCCGGGCATGATCTCCGGGAAATGCGCGCCGAGCCGAAGCGCGAGGCCTATGCCGCCCTGTTCACCCAGTGCTCGCGGCTGATGACGGCGATCGTGCGCCTGCCCAAGCCGGTGATCGCGCGCGTGCACGGGGTCGCTACCGCCGCCGGCTGCCAGCTCGTCGCCAGCTGCGACCTCGCCCTCGCCGCCGAGAGCGCGCGCTTCGCCACGCCGGGGGTGAATATCGGCCTGTTCTGCTCGACCCCGATGGTCGCGCTCTCGCGCGCCGTGCCGCGCAAGATGGCGATGGAAATGCTGCTCACCGGCGAACTGATCTCGGCTGCGCGGGCGCGCGAGATCGGGCTGGTCAACCGCGTCGTGCCGGAGGCCGCGCTCGACGCCGAAACCACGGCGCTCGCCGCGCAGATCGCCGCCAAGAGCCCGCTGACGCTGGCGATCGGCAAGGAGGCGTTCTACCGCCAGGTGGAGATGGAACTCGACGCCGCCTACGCCTACGCTGCCGAGACGATGACCCGGAACATGCTGGCGCGCGATGCCGAGGCGGGAATCGACGCATTCCTCGGCAAGCGCCAGCCGGTGTGGACCGGGACCTGATCAGATCGGCACCTGATCAGTTCGGCACCTGATCAGTTCGTCGGCGCGCCGCCGTCGTCGCGCAGCAGGTCCGGTGCCTTCGGGCCGCGCAGCGGACGGTCGCCCTCGCCGGCGAGCAGGTCCGACGACGGATCGCCGCGCAGGATGTCGTGGGGCATCGGCGGGTCGCCCGGGGAGCAGATCGTCCCCTCCGCCGGCACCCCGTCGAGCCCGAGCATGGCCATGCCGCCGCCGGGCAGGCCGGGCTGCGCCGGCAGCATAGGCATGATCGCGATCGGAACCTGGTCCGGCCCCGCCGGTTCGGTCGGGCAGTCCGCGGGCGCCGGGGGCTGCGCGCGCGCGGCGCCGGAGCGGACGCCGGGGGGGGCAATGGGCAGGCCAGCGGAGATGCACATGAGCAGCAGGAGAAACAGGGCGGGGCGCATCGGCTGAGCCTGCGCCGGCGCCGTTAACGGCGCGTTGCCGGACGCAGCCAGCCGAGCAGGGCGGGCAGGAAGGCGAAGGTGCCGATCAGCGTGCAGAACAGGCTGAGCAGCAGCAGCCGGCCCATGGACGCAGTGCCGGGATGGCCGGAGAGGGCGAGCGCGCCGAAGGCGGAGCCGGTGGTCAGGGCCGAGAACAGCACCGCCCGGGCGGTCGCCGAGCCGAGGAACAGGCGCGCGCCAGCCCGCCAGTTCATCACGAAATAGATGTTGAACGAGACCCCGACGCCGAGCAGCAGCGGCAGCGCGATGATGTTGGCGAAGTTGAGCGGCAGCGGCAGCAGCACCGCGGCCAGCGCGACGAGCAGCGCCGAGACCAGCAGGCTCGCCAGCACCAGCGCCGCGTCCACGACGCGCCGCAGCGCCAGGAGGAGGATGGCGGCGATCGCGACCAGCGCGCCGATCGTGGCGGAGCGGAAAGCGTGCAGGATGGTGGCGCTGGTATCGACGATGGATACCGCCGCGCCGCCGGCCTCCGGCGCGACGCCGCGCACCGCGCCGACCAGCCGGCTGAGCCCGGCGCTGTTGCGGTTCGCCGCATTGCCGAGGACCTGGATGCGCACCTGTCCCTGCGCCGTCACCCAGTCCCGCCGGATCTCCGGCGGCAGGTCGGCCAGGGTCACGGGCCGGGCCGAGAGCGCGGTGCGCAGCCCGTCCAGCTCGGCGGGCAGGAAGCGGGTGAGGGCCGCGTTCATGGCCATGAGCGTTGCATCCGGCGCGCCTTCCAGCCGGTGCAGCGCGGCGGCGAGCGGCGCCAGCGGGGCGCCTTGCGGGCCTTTCGCCACCGCGGGATCGAGCTGGGCCAGGGTCGCCCGGATCGCCTGGCGGATATCGGCGGCCGTGATCGGCACCGCGCTCGGCGGCGCCGCGAGCGTGGGCGCGAGAATGGCGGCGGCGTCGGCGATCAGGGCGAGTTTCGCCGTCTGATCCTCGGGCACGAAGCTGGCCTCGGTCAGGACCTGCCCCACCGGCGCCAGCGCCTTCAGCCTCGGCACCAGGGCTTCGGCGTCCTTGAAGGAGGGAACCAGGATGTCGATGCCGTACGGGTTGGTGAGCGGGTTGTCGATGAGGTCGTGCAGGGTGCGCATCGCCTCGGTATCGGCGTTCTTGGTGTGCAGCGGATCGCCGTCGAACTGCAGGTGGGGCAGGGCGAGCGCGCCGGCGAGCGCGGCGAGCAGGATGGCGGCCAGCACCGGCAGGCGGGCGCGGCCCAGCGCGGCGTCCGCTTCCATGCCCCCGGGCAGCGCCACCTCGGTCCGTTCGGCCGGCGGGTGGAACACGGTGAGGGCTGCGGGCAGGATGGTGAGGGTGCAGGCGAAGGCGATGATCATGCCGCTGCCCGCGATCAGGCCGAGTTCGGCGACGCCGCGGAAATCGGTCGGCACGAAAGCGTAGAACCCGGCGGCGGTCGCCGTCGCGGCGACCAGGATCTGCGGCCCGACGCGGCGGATCGTCGCCGCCATGGCGTCGGACGGGTCGATCAGGCCGAGCCGCATCTCGCGGAAGCGGACGCTGAACTGGATCGCGAAATCGACGGCGATGCCGACGAACAGGATGGCGAAGGCGACCGAGATCAGGTTCAGCGTCCCCACCGCCACGGCGGCGAAGCCGGCGGTGACGCTGAAGCCGGCGGCCAGGGTCAGCAGGATCGGCACGATCAGCCGCCAGGACCGCACGGCGAGGAACAGCCAGAGCGTGATCAGCGCCACGCTGCCCAGCATGCCGACGACCATGCCCTGGGCGACGGTGGCGAATTCCTCATCGGCGAGGGCGACCGAGCCGGTGATGCGCACCCGCGCCTCGCCGGTGCGGACGAATTCCAGCCCCGCCGCGACCCGCCGCACCGCCTCGCTCGCCGCCCGGCCGGGCTCCAGCGCGCCGTAATCGAGCACCGGCTGAGCTAGGACGAAGCGGTAGCTGCCGCCGAGATCGGCCAGGTTCCCCCCGATCAGACGCTGCCAGGAGAGCGGCGGCGGGTGGCCGGAGGCGGCGGATTCGAGGGAATCGGCGAAGGCCTTGAGCGAGGAGGCGTAGGGCGCGAGGTCCGCCTCGCCGCGCTGCACACCGATGCCGAGCAGCGAGAGCGCGCCGAACAGGCCGCGCGCCGTCGGGTCCGGGGCGAGCTGGCCGAGAAAGGGCTGGGCGTCGATCACCCGGTCGAGCAGCGAGCCGAGGTCCTTCTTGTCCAGGAACAGCAGGCCTTCGCGGGCGAAATAGGGCGAGGCGTCGGGGCGGCGGACGTCGCGCAGCTGCGCCGTGTCCCGGGCCAGAGCGCTGGCCAGCGCGGCCGCGGTGGCCTCCGCCTCCTCGGGCAGCTTGGCGTCGACCACCATCACCAGTAGGTCGGTCGATTGCGGGAAGGCGTGATCGAGCGCGATCTGGCGCTGCCGCCAGGGCAGCGTGTCGGCAAAGAGCCGGTTGGTGTCGCTGCTCAGCGCCAGGTGGAACACCGCGTAGGCGCCGGCGAGAGCGGCGAGGGCGAGGGCGGCGAAGAGGATCGCGGCGGCGTGACGCTGGGTGCGCGCCAGCAGCGTATCGAGGCGGACAGAGAGCGACATGGCGTCTGCCTAATCGACTTTCCGGCGCCGCACAAACGGCAGGAAGCGGTTGACCGGCATGCCGGCTTGCGCCGAGTCTCGGCCGGCGAAGGAGGCGCGCCGACCATGACCGAGCCAAGCCACGACCCGCTCCACCCACGCCGGCGTCCGCCCTTCCGGGCGGACCATGTCGGCAGCCTGCTGCGCCCGCCGCGCCTGCGCGAGGCCCGCGCCGCGCGCGCCGCAGGACGGATCGATGCCGCCGCGCTGCGGGCGATCGAGGACGAATGCGTCGCCGCCGCGATCCGCCAGCAGGAAGCGATCGGCCTCCGCGCCGCCACCGATGGCGAATACCGCCGCGCCTACTGGCATTTCGACTTCGTCGCCGGGCTCGAAGGGGTCGAGCTCTACGAGCCGGAGCAGAAAGTGCAGTTCAAGGGCGCGACGCTGCCGCACGCGCTGCGGGTCAACGGGCGCATCGGCTGGCGCAGGCCGGTGATGATCGAGGATTTCCGCTTCGTCGCCAGCCACGTGACGACGGCAGTGGCGAAGCAGACCATCCCGTCCCCGAGCGTGGTGCATTTCCGCGGCGGGCGGCGCGCCATCGATGAAGCGGTCTATCCCGAGCTGGGGGAATTCTTCGCCGATCTGGGCATCGCCTACCGCGACGCGGTCGGCGCCTTCGCCGCCGCCGGCTGCCGCTATCTCCAGCTCGACGAGGTCAACATCGCCTATCTCTGCGACCCCGAGCAGATCGCCGGGCTGCGGGCGCGCGGCGAACATGTGGAGGGGCTGCTCGACATCTATGCCGGCATGATCAATCGCGCGATCGCGGACCGGCCGGCGGACATGGTGGTCTCGATGCATCTCTGCCGCGGCAATTTCCGCTCGACCTGGGCGGCCGCGGGGGGCTACGAGCCGGTGGCCGAGACGCTGTTCAACCGCATCGGCGTCGATGCCTATTTCCTGGAATACGACACCGAGCGTGCGGGCGGCTTCGAGCCGCTGCGCTTCGTCCCGCGTGGGGAGAAGCTCGTGGTGCTGGGTCTCGTCACCAGCAAGACCGGTGCGATGGAGAGCAAGGACGAGCTGAAGCGCCGCATCGACGAGGCCGCCCGATACCTGCCGCTGGAGCAGCTGGCACTCAGCCCGCAATGCGGCTTCGCCTCTACCGAGGAGGGAAACCTCCTCACCGAGGCGCAGCAATGGGCGAAGCTGCGGCTCTGCGTGGAGGTGGCGCAAGAGGTCTGGGGCGCCGTCTAGCGCGCGACGAGGCCGCTCAATAAGGCAATGGGATAGCGTCGGATCCGCGCTTCGCGTGGCGCGGATCCGGTTCCGACCTCGCCGCCCCCGGGTGGGACGCGTCCGGGATGGGACGCGCCCCGGGTTCGACGCGCCGTATGGGGCGCGTACGCCGCGATGGGTGATCCGCTCGGGATCGAGCCGTCAGGCCCTCTGGCTCGTCCCGCGTCCCATGGAGCCCGGAGCCGTCTGGCGCAGAAATCATGACGCGCAGGTTAAAAAAAATTGATCTGGATCATGGTCCGAATATTTCATTCACGATAAATTCCCGCGCTGTCCGGCGATGGGCTGGATGGTGAATTGAGATGGCTGCCGTCCTGCGACGCGGAGGGCATATCGCTCCGCGTGGCGTCCGGCACGCAAGGAGGAGCGACATGAGAGCCGGACTGGAATTTTCTACCTGCATGACCGCCGTTCTGGCGCTGCCGATCGCCATCGGGGCGGCCCTGGTGCCTCAGGCCGCGCGAGCCACGCCGATGCTGACCTGGGATACGGTGGTCAATAACGCGATCATCGCGCCGACTTCCACTCCCCAGCAGAAAACCGCATATTATTTCAGCTACAACCAGCCGGCGGTGAACATCTCGGGTGAGGTTGCCTTCCGCGCCCGCGCCAAGCCGCTCAGCGGCGGTGGCGGTGGCGGCGGCGGCGGCGGCGGAACGGTGCAGGGCGTCTATACCCGCGACATGGGCCAGGCCGGCTCCGCCATCCAGGTGCTGGCGGACAACAAGGGCACCGTCGTGCCCGCGCCGAACACGACCGGGGCGACCTTCGTCGAGTTCCCCTCGGTCCCGCGCATCGACCAGAGCTCGAGCACCGTCACGTTCCGCGGCCAGTCCCAGCCGGTCTACACGCTCCTGGATGGCACGAAGACCGGGACCTCGGGGGTGTTCACCAATCCCGGCGGGACGCTGATCACCGGGGTCAATCAGCTCGGTGACGCCGGCTTCACCCAGTTCCAGGTGCCGAATACCCCGGTGGGCACCGGCTTCGACCAGTTCCCCGGCGCCCCGGCCTCGGCCGACGGGTCGACGCTGGTGTTCAAGGGCAACTACACGGTGAACGGCGTCGGCGACACCGGCGTGTTCTACCGCAACACCGCCAGCCCCACCGCGCCGGTGGTGGCGATCGCGCAGAGCGGCGAGGCCATTCCCGGTGGCGGCGGCGCCACGTTCGGCTCCACCGCGCCGCCCACGGCGGCGCAGGGCAAGGTGGTGTTCACCGGCTACAACAACGAGGCGGCGCCGACGGCGGGCGGCATCTATATCGCGCCGCTCAAGCCCAGCCCCACGCTCACGCCGCTGGTCAGCATCGGCCAGGCCGTTCCCGGCGTTTCCGGCCAGACCTTCACCGGTTTCGGTGAAGCGCTTTCCTTCGACGGCAAGAATGTCGGCTTCTGGGGTTCCTGGGGCAGCGCCACGATGACGGTGCACATGACCTGCCCGACCGAGGGCAACGCAGCCCGCACTGCCTACTGCCTGCAGCAATACCCGAACGGGGTGAACCTCACGGAGCCGAAGAACCAGGGCATCTTCGTGGCCGACAGCACCACCGGTCAGATCAAGATGATCGCCCAGACCGGCCAGAACGGCTTCACCGACTTCCTGTCGTGGAACTTCTCCGGCGCCGTGCCGGGGACCAGCACGGACGCGGAGCCGGCGCGCTGGCGCAGCTCGGCCTATGTTTCGTCCGTCGGCGACAACGTCGTCTTCCTCGGCCAGAAATCGACGGTCGACGGGCTCTATGCCGGGTTCGATTCGCAGCCCGGCGTGCAGACGCTGCTCGATACCACGTTCAGCGGCCAGTCGGTGGATCCGGCCGCGCCCACCGGATCGCTGATCTCCTCGATCGGCCTGGAGCGGGACGGCTATCGCAATGGCTGGCTGGCGATCACCGCCACCATGCTGGACCCGACGACGGCCGAGAGCTGGGCCGGGATCTACGTCGCCAATGTGCCGGAGCCCGGCACGCTGGCGCTGCTCGGCAGCTTCGCGCTGGCCTTCGGCGCCGTCCGCCGGCGCGGCTGGGGCCGGGGTCCCGATGCCGGTGGCCGTGCAGGGCTTTGAGACGGGCGCGGCACTCGCCGCCCGCCCCGGGTCGTGGCCGGCGCGACGGCGCCGGTCCGGCCGGGTCGGGCGGTGGCCCGCTCCGCCGCCTCCGCCGCACTTGACCCCGCGGCCGCGCGCGGTATAAGCCCCCCTTCCTTGGCGGCCGGGGCTCCGGCGGCCCCGATGTGGCAGCCCCGGTGTGGCAGGCGGATGTCGCATGCGCCGGCCGGGTTTTGGGATCAAGATTGATGTTCGCAGTCATCCGTACCGGCGGCAAACAGTACCGCGTCACGCCGAACGCCGTCCTCAAGGTGGAGAAGCTGGAGGCCGAGCCGGGCGGCACGGTCACCTTCACCGATGTGCTCGCCCTCGGCGCGGAGGGCAGTCTGACGCTCGGGGCGCCGACCATCCAGGGGGCCTCCGTCACCGCCACCGTCATCGCCCAGGACCGGCTGGAGAAGGTGATCATCTTCAAGAAGCGCCGGCGGCAGAACAGCCGACGCAAGCAGGGCCATCGTCAGCACGTCACCGTGCTGCGCGTGGCCGCGATCAACGCGGCCTGAGCCCGCGGCAGGAGAGACAGACATGGCCCACAAGAAAGCCGGCGGCTCCTCGCGCAACGGGCGCGATACCGAGGGCCGTCGCCTC
This sequence comes from Pseudomonadota bacterium, assembly GCA_021815825.1. GTDB lineage: Bacteria > Pseudomonadota > Alphaproteobacteria > Acetobacterales > Acetobacteraceae > JAJZVV01. The sequence continues at coordinate 2,470 of JAKAZO010000027.1, read as the reverse complement.
GGCGTCAAGAAGTCCGGCGGGCAGAGCGTCGTCGCCGGCAACATCATCATCCGCCAGCGCGGCACCAAGGTGCGCCCCGGGCGCAATGTCGGCGTCGGCCGCGATCATACGCTGTTCGCGCTGGTCGCTGGCCGGGTCGAATTCACGCGCAAGAGCGAAGGGCGCGTGCATGTCTCGGTCACCCCGCCGGCCGCCGCGGCCGAATAGCGCCCTCCCCGAGCACCGCCAGCACCCGGGGTCGGCGCAAGCCGGCCCCATTTTCGTCTCAGCGTCATGAAATTCCTCGATCAGGCCAAGATCTACGTGCGCTCCGGCGACGGCGGCAACGGCGTGGTCGCGTTCCGGCGCGAGAAATACATCGAGTTCGGTGGGCCGGACGGCGGCAATGGCGGGCGCGGCGGGGATGTCGTCGTCGAGGCCGTCGCCGGGCTGAACACGCTGATCGATTTCCGCTACACGCAGCATTTCCGCGCCGCCAAGGGCGGCAACGGCGCCGGCTCGGACCGCACCGGCGCGGGCGCGCCGCCGCTGATCATCCGCGTTCCGGTCGGCACCCAGATTCTCGCCGAGGATCGCGAGACGCTGATCGTCGATCTCGACGCGCCGGGCAAGCGCTTCGTCCTCGCCCATGGCGGCGATGGCGGCTTCGGCAATACGCACTACAAATCCGCCACCAACCGCGCCCCGCGCCGCGCCGATCCCGGCTGGCCGGGGGAGGAGCGCTGGGTCTGGCTGCGGCTGAAGCTGATCGCCGATGCCGGGCTGATCGGCCTGCCCAATGCCGGCAAATCCACCTTTCTCGCCGCCGCCTCCGCCGCGCGGCCGAAGATCGCCGATTATCCCTTCACCACGCTCACCCCGCAGCTCGGCATGGTGCGGCTCTCGCACAGCGAGGAATTCGTCCTCGCCGACATTCCCGGGCTGATCGAGGGCGCGCATGAAGGCGCCGGGCTCGGCGACCGGTTTCTCGGTCATGTCGAGCGCTGCGCCGTGCTGCTCCATCTCGTCGATGGCGCCGCGGGGGACGTGGTGCGCGCCTGGCGGCAGGTGCGCGCCGAGCTCTCCGCCTACGGCGCGGGGCTCGCCGAGAAGCCGGAGCTGATCGCGCTCAACAAGTGCGATGCCATGACCCCGCGCGAGACGTCGGCCCGCCGCGCCGCGCTGGCGCGGGCCTCGGGCCGGCCGGTGCTGCTCGTCTCCGCCGCCACCGGGGCTGGCATGGCGGAGGCGCTGCGCGCCATCGCCGATACCGTCGCCGCTGCAAGGCAGGCCCGCGCGGCATGAGCCCCCGCCTGGCCGACGCGCGCCGGCTGGTGGTGAAGATCGGCAGCGCGCTGGTGGTGGACGCAGCGCGCGCGGCGCCGCGCACCGCCTGGCTGGACGCGCTCGCCGCGGATCTGGCCGCCTGCCGCGCGCGCGGCACGGAGGTGCTGGTGGTCAGCTCCGGTGCCATCGCGCTCGCCCGCCGCAGCCTCGGCCTCACCGGGCGGCGGCTGCGGCTGGAAGAGAAGCAGGCGGCGGCTTCGGTCGGCCAGATCCGTCTCGCCCAGGCCTGGGCCGAGGCGCTTTCCGCGCACGGGCTGACCGCCGCGCAGCTGTTGCTGACCCTCGACGATTCGGAGGATCGCCGCCGCTACCTCAATGCGCGTGCGACCCTGGCGACGCTGCTGGGGCTCGGCGCGGTGCCGGTGATCAACGAGAACGACACCGTGGCGACGGCGGAAATCCGCTTCGGCGACAATGACCGGCTCGCCGCGCGCGTCGCCGAGATGGTGCAGGCGGACCAGCTCATCCTGCTCTCCGACATCGATGGTCTCTACACCGCCGATCCGCGGCGCGACCCGGCGGCGCAGCATCTGCCGGTGGTGAGCGCGATCACCGAGGAGATCGAGGCGATGGGCGGGGAGCCGCCGCCGGGCTATTCCTCGGGCGGCATGCGCACCAAGCTGGTGGCCGCGCGCATCGCCACAGGCGCCGGCTGCGCCATGGCGATCGCGCGCGGGGGCATGGACCACCCGCTGCGCGCCCTGGCCGATGGCGCGCGCTGCACCTGGTTTCTGCCCGCGCCCGAGGGGCGGTCGGCACGGAAGCTCTGGATTCTCGGCAGCCTGCAGCCGCAGGGCGCGCTCATCGTCGATGCCGGCGCGGCCAAGGCGCTGGCCGAGGGGAAATCCCTGCTGCCCGCCGGCGTGGTCGCGGTGGAGGGGCGCTTCGGCCGCGGCGACCCGGTTCTGGTCCGCAGCCCGGACGGCCGGCTGCTGGCCCGCGGGCTCTCCGCCTACGCCAGCGAGGAGGCCGCCCGCATCATCGGCCACCGCTCCGAGGCCATCGAGGCGATCCTCGGCTGGCGCGGGCGCGACGAGCTGATCCATCGCGACGATCTGGCGCTCGTGTGAGGGGCGGGTTTACAGGCCGGGACGCGGCCCTGATACTCGCGGCGGGTGTGGCGAGCATCCGATCATCGAGGGAG
>JAKAZO010000026.1 GCA_021815825.1 Pseudomonadota bacterium | reverse complement strand
CGGACGCCTGGGCGCGGACCAGCAGCGCGGCATAGTCCGTCTCCCCGATCGGGTGGCGGCCATTGCCGAGCACGGAGCCGCCGGACGCCGCGATGACCGCGGCCGCGTCGCGCTGCATCGCCGCGCCAAAGGCGTGATCGACGGTGATGAAGAACCAGGTCTTCGCCCCGCTCCCCACCACCGCGCCCGCGGTGCCGGCGGTCAGCGCGTGGGTGTCGTCGGCCCAATGCGTGCTCGTCGGGGTGCAGTATTTCGCCGTGATGTCGGAGGTTGCCGCAGCCGTGATCATCACCGTCCGCCGGCGCTCGCGCGCCACCTGGAGCACGGCCAGCGCGATCGCGGTGACTGGCAGATCGGTGATCGCATCGACGCCCTCGGTGTCGTACCAGCGGCGGGCGATGGCGGCGGCGATGTCCGGCCGGTTCTGGTGGTCGGCGTGGACGATCTCCACCGGCCGCCCGAGCACCGTCGCCCCGGCATCCGCGGCGGCGAGTCGCGCGGCGACGACCGAGCCGGCGCCGCCGCTGTCGGCATAGGGGCCGGTTTCGTCGGTGAGCACGCCGATGCGCAATGGACGGGGCTGGGCCGCGAGCGGCGGCGCGAGCGCCAGAGCGGCGGCGGTGGTGGCGAAGCGGCGGCGGCCCAGCGCAGCCATGCTCAACCGGCCTCGACCGGAATGGAGAGAAAGCCGCGGAACCGCGCGCGCATGCCGCGCCGCACCGGGCCGGCGAGCCGAAAGCGGGGGAATCGCTCCAGGAACCGGCCGATGGCGATGCGGCCCTCCATGCGCGCGACATTGAGCCCGACGCATTGATGGATACCGAAGGCGAAGGCGAGATGCCGGTTCGGCTCCCGCGCCAGGTCGAGCCGATCGGGGTCGGCGAACACCGCCGGGTCGCGATTGGCGGCGCCGAGCGCGAGCGTGACCAGAGCACCCTCGGGCAGGGCAATCCCGCCCACCTCGGCGACGGCGAGGGCGCGGCGGTTGCCGAGCTGAACTGGGCTCTCGAAGCGCAGGAACTCCTCCACTGCGGTGCGCATGAGCGCCGGCTCGGTCCGCAGCCGGGCCGCCTCGCCGGGCCATTCGAGCAGCGTGTAGAGCGCGTTGCCGATCAGATTGGTGGTCGTCTCGTGCCCGGCATTGAGGATGAAGATGCAGTTCTGCAGCAACTCGGTCTCGGACAGCGGCTCGGCGCCGCCCTCGCCCTGGATCAGCCGCGTCAGCACGTCGTGCGCCGGATCGCCGGGCCGGCGCCGGCGATCGGCAACGAGGATGCGGAGATACTCGATGAATTCGCTCACCGCGCGATTGCCGGCGGCGAACATCTCCGGCGTGATCGACGGCTCGAGCGCGCCGAGAATGGCAAGCGACCAGTCGCGCAGCGGCCCGCGTTCGTCGTGCGGCACGCCGAGCAGGTTGCCGATGACCTCGACCGGGATCGCGGCGGCGAAATCGCCGATCAGGTCGAACCGACCAAGGCGCTCGGCACGATCGAGCAGCCGCGCGACGAGCTCCTCCACGGCGGCTTCCATCTCGACGATGGCGCGGCTGGTGAGCGCGCCCACCATGGCGCGGCGCACGCGCGTGTGCAGCGGCGGATCGGAGAAGACGAGGCTGTTGGTATGGTGCTCGTAGAGCGGGGAGTCGCCGAATTTGGGCAGGAACTCGACCTTCTTCGCCGAGCTGAAGACCGTGGGATCGCGATAGACGCGGACCAGCTCGGCATGGCCGGTGAGCAGCCAGGTGCCGTCCGGCAGGCGCAGCACCGGCGCTTCGCGGCGCAGCGTGTGATAGGTGGGATAGGGATTCTCGTAGAACGACTCCGGGAGCGCGCGCAGGTCGAACGGCGCTGCCGATACCTCCTGCCGGTCCATGGCCCTCCCCCCTATTGCCATCCTCGAACGCTAGGAGGCGGGAACGGCAGCGTCAATCGCTCCTGTCCTCGCAAGCGGCGCCGATCAGCGGGGCGAGGGCGCGGAATTCCTCCGCCCGGGCCGCCCGCGGACGCCAAGCGAGGCCGAGCGTTCGCCAGGCGCCGGCTCCATCCAGCTCGCGCAGAACGATCTCCGTTCCGGCCGCGACCTTGCCGGCCACCGCGAGGCGCGGCAGCAGCGTCACACCCAGCCCGCCCGCGACCATGTGGACCAAGGTGTGCAGGCTGGTGGCGGCGAACGCATCGTGCCTGGCACCGGTCTCGCCGCAGGCTGCCAGCGCCTGATCGCGCAGGCAATGCCCGTCCTCCAACAGCAGCAGCCGCTCGGACGCGAGCGCGGAAACGGGCACGCGGGTGTGGCGGGCAAGCGGATGGCCGGGCGGCAAGGCGAGCAGGAACGGGTCGCGCGCGAGCGCCAGCGTCTCGCTGCCGGCACAGTCGCACGGCAGTGCCAGCAGCACCGCATCGAGCCCGCCGGCTCCCAGCCGGTCCAGCAGCCGCTCCGTCGTGTCCTCGCGCAGGTAGAGGCGCAGCGCCGGATAGGTGGCGCGCAGCCGCGGCATCATGCGCGGCAACAGAAAGGGACTGATGGTCGGAATGACACCGAGCCGCAGCGGCCCCGACATCGGCTCCCGCGCCGCAGCCGCCGTCTCCGCCAACGCCCCCAGCGCCGCCAGCGCCTCGCGCGCGCGGCCGATGATCTCCTCGCCGAGCGCGGTGAACACCACCCGCTTGCCGCCGTCGCGTACGAGGATTTCGGCGTCGAGCAGCTGTTCGAGCGCGAGAACGCCGGCAGAAAGGGTGGATTGCGTCACGGCGCAGGCGGCGGCGGCGCGGCCGAAATGGAGATGTTCGGCCAGCGCAAGGAGGTAGCGGAGCTGCTGTGGCGAGGGTAGGTGAACCATTCCGCCCTTCGATTCACCGCGAGACGACGATTATTCCGATCGTCTGTCAAATGTCCCCGCGCGCCGGTGCGGTCCACGGCGGCGCGGTTCCCGAGGCCAGGACGAGCACGGCCCGCGAGGGTTTATCGCACGCTGCCGGTAGACGGGCGCACGGGACACGGGGGACGCTCGGTCCCGACGGACCGGCTCGATCGGTGGTCACGAAGCATCTGGAAATGGGGCTGCTTCAACCGGAGCGGCAGGAAGCGACCCCCCAGCGCACGCGACCGCCGCCAGGAGCGCGCCGAGGTCGCGGACGAGGAAGTCCGCATCAAGGGAACGAAGTCCGTGCCTCTGCGCACCCCGCGCGCCGCCGCGGGCGGGACATCCGGCGAAGTCGGCGTTCAGAGTTCTGTACTGGATTGGCGCGCCCGAAGAGATTCGAACTCCTAACCCCCAGATCCGTAGTCTGGTGCTCTATCCAATTGAGCTACGGGCGCCGCCAAGGCGAGCGATGTAGCCGAACCCGCCAACCCCCGCAAGGGGGCCATCGATGGGCCTTACGGTGCGAGCTTGTCCAACTCGCGCACGACCGCCTCGCCCATCACCTGCGTGCCGACCTTGGCGCAGTGAGGCGCCATGATGTCGGCCGTGCGCAGGCCGCTGCCGAGCACCGTGACGATGGCGTGCTCGATCAGTCCGGCTTCCTCGTCCATGCCGAAAGAGTAGCGCAGCAGCATGGCGAAGCTGAGAATCTGCGCGAGCGGATTGGCGATGCCGCGGCCGGCGATGTCCGGTGCGCTGCCGTGGATCGGTTCGTAGAGCGCGTGCCGCTTGCCACCGGCCTCCGGCGCGCCGATCGTTGCCGAGGGCAGCATGCCGAGGCTGCCGGTCAGCATCGAGGCAAGATCCGAGAGCAGGTCACCGAACAGATTGCTGGTGACGATCACGTCGAACTGGCGCGGGTTGCGAACCAGCTGCATGGCGCAATTGTCCGCGTACATGTGGGACAATTCCACGTCGGCGAATTCGCGTTCGCGCAGCGCCGTCATGGTCTGGCGCCACAGCAGGCCGGACTCCATGACATTCGCCTTCTCCACCGAGCACAGCCGGTTCTGCCGCTTGCGCGCCAGCTCGAACGCGACGCGCCCGACCCGCTCGATCTCGTCGGTGGTGTAGACTTCGGTGTTGACGCCGCGCTTGCGGCCATCGGGGAGCGTCTCGATGCCGCGGGGCTCGCCGAAATAGAGCCCACCCGTGCTCTCGCGAACGATCATCAGGTCGAGGCCGCGGATGATGTCCGGCTTGAGCGTGCTGGCATCGACCAACGGATCCAGCACCACCGCGGGACGCAGATTGGCGAACAGGCCGAGCTCGCGGCGGAGCGTGAGGATCGCGAGTTCCGGGCGCAGATCGAAACCGAGCCGGTCCCATTGCGGCCCACCCACCGAGCCGAACAGCACCGCGTCCGCCGCCTTCGCCTTTTCCACGGTGGCCGGCTGGATCGGCTTGCCAGTGGCCTCGATGGCGGCGCCACCGACCAGATCCTCGTCGAGCTCGAAGGTCACCGCCCGACGCCGCTCCATCCAGTCGATGACGCGGCGCACCTCGTACATGACCTCGGGACCGATGCCGTCGCCGGGCAGAATGAGCAGGCGCTTGTTCGAGGCCATGGAATTCCCCCTCAGGCGTGCAAGGATGGCAGCCAGGGCTGAGATGCCTGGCGTTCGCGCTCGAAACTGTCGATCTGCGCCGCGTGCTGCAGCGTCTGGCCGATCTCGTCGAGCCCTTCGAGAAGCATATGCTTACGGAACGGGTCGATTTCGAAGCCGATCTCCTCCCCGTTCGGCCGCAACACGACCTGGCGGGCGAGATCGATGGTCACACGTGCGTTGTTGCCCATGCGCGCATCCGCCATCAGCTGCTCGCACACCGCGCGCGGCAGGCGCACCGGCAGGATGCCATTCTTGAAGCAGTTGTTGTAGAAAATATCAGCAAAGTCCGGCGCGATCACGGCGCGGATGCCGAAATCCAGCAGCGCCCATGGTGCGTGCTCGCGCGAGGACCCGCAGCCGAAATTTTCAAACGCGATCAGGATCTGCGCACGCCGGTATGGCTCGTTGTTGAGCACGAAGTCCGGGTTTTCGCTGCCATCGGCGCGATAGCGCAGCGTGTCGAACAGATGCACGCCGAGCCCGGTTCGCTTGATGGTCTTGAGGAAGCGTGCGGGAATGATCTTGTCGGTGTCGACATTCGCCAGCGGCAGCGGTGCGGCGATCGCGGTCAGGGTCGTGAACGCGTCCATCAGACGAACTCCCGCACATCGGCCAGACGGCCGCGCAGCGCCGCCGCGGCCGCCATCGCCGGCGAGACCAGATGGGTGCGCCCGCCCGGCCCTTGCCGTCCCTCGAAATTCCGGTTCGACGTGCTGGCGCAGCGCTGGCCCGGCGCCAGCTTGTCCGGGTTCATGCCAAGGCACATCGAGCAGCCCGGCTCGCGCCACTCGAACCCGGCCTCGATCAGGACTCGGTCGAGCCCCTCGGCCTCGGCCTGCTGCTTGACCAGACCCGAACCCGCCACCACCAGCGCACGCACGCCCGCCGCCACCCGCTGGCCGCGCGCGACGGCGGCGGCGGCGCGGATATCCTCGATGCGGCCATTGGTGCAGGAGCCGATGAATACGACGTCGATCGGCACCTCGGTCATGCGCTGGCCCGCGCTCAGCCCCATGTAGTCCAGCATCCGCCGCATCTGCGCGCGCGCGGTTTCATCCGCTTCGGTCTCCGGGTCGGGCACGGCGCCGGTGATCGGCACCACCGCCTCCGGGCTGGTGCCCCAGGTCACCATCGGCGCGATCTCCGCGGCGTCGAGATGAACGCGCTTGTCGTAGTGGGCGCCGTCATCGGCGGGCAGCGTTCGCCAATAGGCCACCGCGCGCTCGAACGCGTCGCCGGCGGGCGCGTAGGGACGGCCCTTCACGTAGGCGAACGTGGTCTCATCGGGGGCGATCAACCCGGCGCGCGCGCCGGCCTCGATCGACATGTTACACACCGTCATCCGCCCCGCCATGTCGAGCGCGCGCACCGCCTCGCCGGCATATTCGACGACATGGCCGGTGCCGCCAGCGGTGCCGATACGCCCGATGATCGCCAGCACCATGTCCTTCGCCGTCACCCCGATCGGCAGCCGGCCGGAGACCTCGATCAACATGTTCTTCGCCGGGCGCTGCAGCAGCGTCTGCGTCGCCAGCACGTGCTCGACCTCGGAGGTCCCGATGCCGAAGGCCAGGGCGCCGAGCGCGCCGTGCGTCGACGTGTGGCTGTCGCCACAGACGATGGTCATGCCCGGCAGGCTGATCCCCTGCTCCGGCCCGACGATGTGGACGATCCCCTGACGCGGATCGAGCACCGGGAAGTAGGGAACGCCGAATTCGGCGACGTTCTTCTCCAGCGTTTCGACCTGCAGCCGGCTCTCCGGTTCGCTGATGCCGCGCCGGCGGTCGGAGGTCGGGATATTGTGATCGACCACGGCGACCGTCGCCTCCGGTCGGCGCACGGCTCGCCCCGCCAGGCGCAGACCTTCAAAGGCCTGCGGGCTGGTGACCTCGTGCACCAGATGCCGGTCGATATAGAGCACGCACGTGCCGTCGGGCAGGCGCTCGACGACGTGACTATCCCAGAGTTTGTCGAACAGCGTGCGTTGCATGCCCGCGCCCATGTTCCCCCCTATCCGTCCGGCGGGCCGGCTTCCCGACCCGACCGCCGCGAACCGTCAGGCGCCCGCCTCGGCGGCGGGTTCGGCCACCGCCGGCACCGCAGTCTCGATCGTGCGCGCCTTCTCGGCGATGCGCGCCGACTTGCCGCTGCGCCCACGCAGATAATAGAGCTTGGCGCGGCGGACATCACCGCGGCGGATGCGCAGGATCTCGGCGATCATCGGCGAATAGAGCGGGAATACGCGTTCCACGCCCTCGCCATAGCTGATCTTGCGCACGGTGAAGTTGCTGTTCAGCCCCTTGTTGGAGCGGGCGATGCAGACGCCCTCGAACGCCTGGGTCCGGCTGCGTTCGCCTTCCAGCACCTTGACCATCACGCGCACCGTATCGCCGGGCGCGAACTCCGGCACCGGGCGCTGGGCGGTGAGGCGGGCAACCTGCTCGGCCTCGATCGTCTGGATCAGGTTCATGAGTGTCATCCTCTCGTCAAGATTTCTTACGGCGCCGGCACCGTGCTGGCAACCGCGCCGGCCGCGTGGCGCCGCGCCCACAGGTCGGGGCGCCGCTCGCGGGTGATCCGCTCCGCCTCCGCCCGCCGCCAGGCGGCGATGGCGGCATGATGGCCGGAGAGCAGCACCTCCGGCACCGCCCGCCCGGCCCACAGGGCGGGACGGGTATAGTGGGGATATTCGAGCAACCCGGCGGAAAAACTCTCCTCCTCCGCGCTGACCGCCGCGCCCATCACCCCGGGCAGCAGCCGCACGCAGGCATCGAGCAGAACCAGCGCCGCCGGCTCACCGCCGGAGAGCACGTAATCGCCGATGCTGATCTCCTCGAGCGCGCGCGCCTCGATCACGCGCTGATCGACGCCCTCGTAGCGGCCGCAGAGCAGCACCACGCCCGGGCCGGCGGCCAGGTCGCGCACGCGGGCCTGGTTCAGCGCCACGCCGCGCGGGCTGAGCAGGATCGCTGGCCTGCCGTCATCGACCGCGGCCAGCGCCGCGTCCACCACGTCCGGGCGAAGCACCATCCCCGCCCCGCCACCGAAGGGTGTGTCATCGACGCTGCGATGGCGGTCGATGGCGTGGGCGCGGATGTCGTGCGCCGCCAGCGACCACACGCCCTCGCCGTGCGCCCGCCCGGCGAGCGAGAGCCCGAGCGGACCGGGAAACATGTCCGGGAACAGCGTCAGAACATCGGCCCGCCAGGTCATCGCGCCATCGTCTCCGCCGGCGGACACACAAGAACGCGGCGATGGTCGAGATCCACCTCGGGTACCGCCGCGCGGGTGAAGGGCACCAGCAAGGGGGGTGCCCCGGGGCGGGCGATCTCCAGGCTCGTCCCGGCGCCGTATTCATGCACCGCCACCACCTCGCCGAGCGCCCCTCCCGGTCCCAGTGCCTCCAGCCCGATCAGGTCGGCGAGGTAGAACTCGTCCGCCGCGGGCGGGGGCAGCGCCGCCCGATCGATGTAGAGGCGGCGGTTGGTCAGGCGCTGGGCTGCGGTCCGGTCGGCGACGCGACGCGGCTCGCCGGCGTCGCGTTCGGGATGGCCTTCGGCGTCGAGTTCGGTGATCTCGGCGATGCCCGCGCCGCGCCAGCTCAGCGTGTAGCGCCGCCCCGCTTCGTCGGTCAGCGGCCCGTAGGCGGCGAGAGCGGCCGGGTCGGCGGTATAGCTCTGGACGTGCACCAGCCCCCGCACGCCATGCGGACGACCGATCACCCCGAGCAGGACCCGCCGCTCCGTCATCATGCCCCTCTGCCCTGGACCCGTCCGTTGCTGCCTCAGCCCGCCGCCGTAGCGGCCTTGGCGCGCTCCTGCGCCTTCTTCTTGGGCGCCGACTGCAGCGGCTGTTCGCGGTAGACCGGCGCGGGCGCAAGGCCAGCGGCGCCGAGGAAGCGCGCGACGCGCTCGGTCGGCTGCGCGCCCTGGCTCAGCCAGTGCTGCAGCCGCTCGGTGAACAGGCGCACGCGCTCCGCATGCTCCGCCGGCAGCATCGGGTTGTAGCTGCCGAGCCGCTCGAGGAACCGTCCGTCGCGCGGGGAACGGCTGTCGGCGACCACGATGTGGTAGTACGGCCGCTTCTTGGCGCCGGCGCGGGCGAGACGGATTTTCAGACTCATATCGGGAAAGCCTCCTACAGGGGGAAATCGGGTCGGTTCAGCGCCAGGTCTGCTGGCGTCGTCCGGGCATCAGCGCCGCGAGCCCGTGGCGCATCAGCCCCTTCTGGCCGAGCTTGTTCATCCGCTTCATCATCGCGGAAATATCGTCGAACTGCTTGAGCAGCCGGTTGACGTCGGCGACCGTCACGCCGGAGCCGGCGGCGATGCGGCGCTTGCGGCTGGCCTTGATGATGTCCGGCGCGCGCCGCTCCTTGGGCGTCATCGAGGCGATGATCGCCTCCTGCCGCTTCAGCATCTTGGTGTCCAGCTTGCTCTCGTCGATCTGGCCGGCGAGCTTGCCGGCACCGGGCAGCATGCCGAGGATGGAGGAGAGACTCCCCATGCGCGTGATCTGGCGCAGTTGCTTGGCGTAGTCCTCGAGATCGAAGCGGCCCTTGGCCATCTTCGCGGCGAGCTTCTCCGCCTCCTCCTGGTCGATGGTCTCGGCGGCACGCTCGACCAGCCCGACGACATCGCCCATGCCCAGGATGCGGCCGGCGACGCGCTCGGGATGGAACTCCTCGATCGCGTCGAGCTTCTCGCCGACGCCGATGAGCTTGATCGGCGCCCCGGTCACGGCACGCATGGACAGCGCCGCGCCGCCCCGGGCATCGCCGTCCATCCGCGTCAGCACGATGCCGGTGACACCCAGCGCCTCGTTGAAAGCCCGCGCGGTGTTGACCGCGTCCTGCCCGGTCATCGCATCGACCACGAGCAGCGTTTCGGCCGGGCTGGTGGCATCGCGGACCGCGCGGACCTCGTCCATCAGCGCCTGGTCGATCGAGAGCCGGCCAGCGGTATCCAGGATGACCACGTCGTAGCCCTCGCGCCGGCCGGTCTCCATGGCGCGGCGGGCGATCTCGACCGGCGTCTGGCCGGCGACGATCGGCAGGCTGGCGACGCCGGCCCGTTCCCCGAGCTGGGCGAGCTGCAGCTGGGCGGCCGGGCGCTGCGTGTCCAGGCTGGCGAGCAGCACCCGGCGGCGTTCGCGCTGGGTCAGGCGCAGCCCGAGCTTGCCGGCGGTGGTGGTCTTGCCCGACCCCTGCAGCCCGACCATCAGGATCGGCACCGGCGCGACGGCATTGAGGTTGACCGGCACGGCGCCGGCACCCCCAAGCTGGGCGACGAGCACGTCGTTGACGATCTTGATCACCTGCTGGCCGGGGGTGACGCTCTCGATCACCTCGGCGGAGGCGGCGCGTTCGCGCACCTCGGTGATGAAGGTCTTGACCACCGGCAGGGCGACGTCGGCCTCGAGCAGCGCGAGGCGGACCTCGCGCAGCGCCTCGGCGACGTCCGCCTCGTTGAGCGCGCCGCGCCCGCGGAGCCGGTCGAAGACGCCGGAGAGCTTGCCGGAGAGACTTTCGAACATCAGGACCCTCAACGCAAAGCGCGCCGCTGCGCGAACCCTCGCGGAGCGGCGGCATCCCCGGCGGGGATAGGGAGCTATGCGCGTACCGCGGCGGCCCCGTCAAGCATCGCGGCCGCTCGGATCGCGGTCCAGACCCCTCATGGTCTTAGAGACGCGCACGCCGTCCCCGCCCTAGCCTGGGAGCAGCGCGATACTTGGCGGCGGCCCGCGAAGCCGCTACCAGACAGCGTGACCGCCTGGTCGGACTTCCGAGGAGCTGCCATCATGTCAGAGGCCAGCCGCGCGCGCCCGGCGCCGCCGCCCGAGCCGGGAACCCTCGCCTTCGAGGACGCACTGGCCGAACTCGAGCAGATCGTCAAAACCCTTGAGACCGGCCAGCTGCGGCTGGAGGATGCGATTGGCGCCTACGAGCGCGGCGAGGCGCTGCGCCGGCACTGTGCCGCCAAGCTCGCCGAGGTCGAGGCCCGCGTGGCCGCGATCGTCGAGGCGGGCGGCACGCTCGGCCTTCGCGAACTCGGCTGAGCCTGGCGGCAGGATCGCAGCATGACCACAGAAGCCTCTCCCCCGCCGAACCCGCCCGCCGACACGCGCGCCGATGCGATGCTGCGCGGCGCGCTGGAATCCGCTGCGGCGCGCGTCGAAGCGGCGCTGGATGCGCTGTTGCCCCTGCCCGAGGGGCCCGAGGTCCGGCTCGTCGAGGCCATGCGCTACGCCGCGCTCGGCGGCGGCAAGCGGCTGCGCGCCTTTCTGGTGCTGGAGAGCGCGGCGCTGTTGGGCGTCAACGACACCTGCGCCGCCCGCGTCGCCGCCGCGGTGGAGATGCTGCACGCTTATTCCCTCGTCCATGACGATCTGCCGGCGATGGACAACGATGACCTGCGCCGCGGCAAGCCGAGCACGCACCGGGCCTTCGACGAGGCGACGGCGATTCTCGCCGGTGACGCGCTGCAGACCCGCGCCTTCGAGGTGCTCGCCGATGAGGACACGCACTCCGACCCGCTGGCGCGCTGCGAACTCGTCGCCGCCCTTGCGCTCGCTTCGGGTGCGCGCGGCATGGCCGGCGGCCAGATGATCGACATGCTGGCCGAGGGCAGGTCGCTCTCGCCCCCCGAGGTGACGCGGCTGCAGGCGCTGAAGACCGGGCGGCTGATCCAGTTCAGCGCCGAGGCCGGCGCGATTCTCGGCCGCGCTCCCGCCGCCCGCCGCCATGCGCTGGCCGGCTATGGCCGCGATCTCGGCGCCGCCTTCCAGATCGCCGACGATTTGCTCGATGCCGAGGGCACCACCGAGGAAACCGGCAAGACGGCCGGCAAGGACGCGGCCGCCGGCAAGGCGACGCTGGTGGCGATGCTTGGGCCCGAGCGCGCCCGCGCCCAGGCCGAGCGGCTCGCCGCGCAGGCCGCCGACCATCTCGACGGGTTCGGCCCACGCGCCGACCCGCTGCGCGCACTCGCCGCCTTCGTGGTGGCACGCCGAAGCTGAGGCGCGGAGCATGGCCGCCGGCTGCCGCGCCGATCAGCTCCTCGCCGAGCGCGGCCTGGCCGAGAGCCGCACCCGCGCGCAGGCGCTGATCCTCGCCGGTCTGGTCTTCAGTGGGGAGCGGCGCGTGGACAAGCCCGGCGAGATGCTGCCGGCGACCGCGCCGCTGTCGGTCCGCGGCGCGGAGCATCCCTGGGTGTCGCGCGGCGGCGTCAAGCTCGCCCACGCGCTGGCCGCGTTCGGGCTGTCGCCCGCGGACCGCGTCGGGCTCGATATCGGCGCCTCGACCGGCGGCTTCACCGACGTGCTGCTGAGCCATGGCGCCAGCCGCGTGCACGCCGTCGATGTCGGCCATGGACAGCTCGCATGGAAACTGCGCACGGATCCGCGCGTGATCGTGCACGAGCGGTGCAATGCCCGCCATCTCACCGCCGCCACGCTCGGCGAACCCGTTGGCGCGCTGGTCTGCGATGCCAGCTTCATCGGGCTGCAAACGGTGCTGCCGGCGCCGCTCGCGCTCTGCGCACCCGGCGCCTGGGCGGTGGCGCTGATCAAGCCGCAATTCGAGGCCGGACCCGGCGCCGTCGGCCGCAAGGGCGTGGTCCGCGACGCCGCCGTGCATGAGGCCGTGTGCGGCCGCATCACCGCCTGGTGGGCCGCGTTGCCCGGCTGGCGCGTGCTCGGTCTGGCCGAGAGCCCGATCACCGGCCCCGAGGGCAACCGCGAGTTCCTCATCGCCGCGCAGCGCGCAGACATCGTCGCCGCGGCGCGCGACGAGGTTACAGAAGTCCCTCACGGCGGAAGCTGAGCCAGCGACCGTTGCCGATGATCACGTGATCGTGCAGCACGAGCGAGAGGGCCGCGGCCGCCTCCTTCACCTCCAGGGTCATCGCCACGTCCTCGCGCGAGGGCGACGGGTCGCCACTCGGGTGGTTGTGGACCAGGATCAGCGCGCTCGCCTGGAGTTCGAGGGCGCGCTTCACCACCTCACGCGGATAGACCGGGGTGTGGTTGACGGTACCCCGGGCCTGCATTTCATCCGCCAGAAGCCGATTGCGGTTGTCCAGGAACAGAACCCGGAACTGCTCGACCCGCTCGCGCGCGAGAGCGGCGGTGAGGTATTCGATCAGCCGGTCCCAGTTGGCCAGGAGCGGACGGTTCACCAGCTCGGCGCGGGCCAGGCGCAGCGCGGCGGCCTGCACGGTCTTGAGCGCGGCGGCCCCGGCCTCGCCCAGCCCATCGATCCCCCGCAGATCCTGGAGCGGTGCGGCGATGGCGGCGGTGTAGCTGCCGAAGCGGGTGAGCAGCGCACGCGCGATCGGCTTGGTGTCGCGCCGCGGCAGCGCCAGGAACAGGATCATCTCCAGCATTTCGTGATCGGCCAGCGACTCGGGGCCCGCGGTCAGCAGGCGCGCGCGCAGGCGCGTCCGATGTCCCTCAGCCCCCGCCGGCGTCGCGTGCGGGGCTGGGGCATCCGGTTCCAGCGGCAACATGCCTGTGGCGTCCGCGAGACCGCGCGTCATGCTCACACCCCCGGTTGCGGACACAGTGTGTCACGCGGCGAGCGGCACCGGAAGATGGCAGGCGAATTCAGCCGACCGCGGCAGGAACGTCGAGCCCGGCGGGCGAGCGGGTGAACACCTCGCAGCCCTGCTCGGTGACGCCGATCATGTGCTCGAACTGGGCCGACAGGCTGCGATCGCGGGTGACGGCGGTCCAGCCGTCATCGAGCACCTTCACCTCCGGCCGGCCGGCATTCACCATCGGCTCGATGGTGAAAAACATGCCCGGACGCAGCACGAGCCCGGTGCCGGGGCGGCCGAAATGCAGCACGTTCGGCGGCTCGTGAAAGCGCAGGCCGATGCCGTGGCCGCAAAAATCGCGCACCACCGAAAAACGCCGCGCCTCGACGAAGCTCTGGATGGCGTGCCCGACATCGCCGAGCGTGGCACCAGGGCGGACCACCTCGATGCCGCGCATCAGGGCCTCGTAAGTGGTGTCGATCAGCGCCTGGGCGCGCCGACTCGGCACGCCGGCGACATACATCCGGCTCGAATCCCCATGCCAGCCGCCGAGCACCACGGTGACGTCGATATTGACGATGTCGCCATCCTCCAGCCGACGCTCGCCGGGAATGCCATGGCAGACCACATGGTTGATGGACGTGCAGATCGATTTCGGAAAGCCGCGATAGTTCAGCGGCGCCGGCACCGCGCCATGGGCCAGGATGAACTCGTGGCACAGTGCGTCGAGCGTCCCGGTCGACACCCCGGGGCGGACATGCGCCCCGATCATGTCCAGCGTCTCGGCGGCGAGCCGCCCGGCCGCGTGCATGGGGACGAAATCCTCCGCCCCGTGAATGACGATCGAGCGCGCCTCGGCCCCTCCGTCCATCGCATCCTGCTCCTTGCGGCTTTGCCCTGGCATGAGCACTAACAGTTGCGCGGCGCGGGCGTCTCGCGCAAGGGCGTCGCTCGGCCAGCCATCGCGGGCCATCCGCATCGCAGACCATCGCGCGGCGCAACGCCCGCCGGTACTCCGCGCGGAGAAGCAGGCTGGCCTGTCAGCTTCGGGCGAGTTGGTGGCTCCGCGGCGTGTGCGTGGGACAGGTGCTGCAGGCCCGCTCCGCCTGTCCCTTGGCCGCCGCGAACTGCGCCTTGTGCGGCCGATGCGGATGCGCGCCGCGCGCCGTCTCCTGCCCGTCGGCGGTCGCGGCGGGGCGCGCGCGCAGCGCCGCGAGTCGAACCACGCCGCGCCCGGTTGTGCCGTGGCGGGAATGGGCGAGATGCACGCGGGGCGCACCGCGCGCCTGCACCGTGGCCGCGTGCGCGCTTGGCACCAGGGACGGCAGGTGCGCCAGCAGCGGCATCGAGCCGGAAGCGGGCTCGGCCACATTCATCCGCGCGAACCCCTGATCGAGCAGCGCCATCATGTGCGCATCCCGCTCGGGGTTGGAGCCCGCCCCCATGACCACGCCGATCAGCCGCACATCCCCGCGCGTCGCGCTGGAAACGAGATTATGGCCGGCCGCGTCGGTATAGCCGGTCTTGATCCCGTCAGCGCCGACATAGGTCCGCAGCAGATTGTCATGGTTGGGGATCGTGCGGCCATGGAAGACGAATCCGGAGACGCTGAAATAGCGGTACTGATCGGGGAAATCCCGGACCAGATGGCGCGCCAGAGTCGCCTGGTCGCGCGCGGTCGTGACCTGTTCCGGGTCCGGCAGGCCCGAAGCATTGCGGAACGTCGTCCGTGTCATGCCGAGGGCGCGCGCCCGCAGGGTCATCATCTGCGCGAAGCGATCCTCGCTGCCGCCGAGTCGTTCGGCCAGGGCGACTGCGGCGTCGTTGGCGGACTTCGTCACCAGGGCCAGGATCGCCTCCTGCACGGTGAGGCGGGTCCCGGGCCGAATCCCGAGCTTGGAGGGGGCTGCGGACGCGGCGGCGGCTGAAACCGGCACCGGGGCATCGAGCGTGAGGCGGCGGTCGCGCAGCGCCTCGAACGTCATGTACAGGGTCATCATCTTGGTCAGGCTGGCCGGGTAGCGCGGAGCGTCCGGATTGGCCGCCGAGAGAATCGAGCCGGAGCTGGCGTCGATCACCATGGAACTGTATCGGTCCGAACCGATCTGAGCCCACGCTGGACCGCCGCCAAGCATGGCGCACCCCAGCAGCACGGCCAGCAGCACGGCCCGCAATCGCGAAAAGGGGCCGGATGGCAGGCGCAAGCTGGGCGCGAACGACTGCAAAGCGGCTTGCCGCAGACCCAGAATCATGCCCTTCGACCCTATGCGATTGCGTCGCGCGATCCTATAACCGCCCGGCCCGGATGTCCAGACGAAACCTGATGCCTATGAATGGGTTAACGGGAACAGTTGCGGACGCACGCGACGGCGGCGGCGCAAGCCTCGGAATCACTAAATTGTGCATCGCACCAAAACCGCTTGACACGACGGCGGGATGGCCTATCTACCAGCTTGTGTTGCAGTGCAGCAAAAGCGGCGGACTAACGAGGGGTGGCCGGCTTGCATCCCGTTCGGCTCCAACCCGCGAAGACCGCCGCGCTGCACGATAAAGGAGGCAGACCGTGACGAGCAAAGTGAAGGCATTGCCTGCTGCCGCGGCAGTTCGCGATGCCGAGCCGACGCCGACCCCCGACACAGACGTCGCCGTCGTGCGGGGCGGGACGAAGAATAAGCCGACAGCAACCAAGAGTGAGGTTATTATGCAGAGTGGAATCGAGGCCGTTCAGGGGCAGGTGCAGCAGCAGGTGGAGAAGGCCATGAAGACGGCGGAAGAGCTTTTCGCGTTCAACCAGGGCAATCTCGAAGCCGTCGTCAAGTCGAGCCAGATCTGGTTCGCCGGCGTGCAGGACCTCTCGAAGCAGTTCGCCGCCAACGCCCAGGCGCAGTTCGAGGAGACCGTTTCGGCGTTCAAGACGCTGACCACGGTGAAGTCCCTCAAGGAAGCGGTTGACCTGCAGAGCACGCTGGCGCGTTCGGCGCTGGAGAAGTCGATGTCGGAGACCGGCCGCATCAGCGACGCCTCCTTCAAGCTCGCCGAGCAGGCGGTCGCGCCGATCGCCGCGCGCGTGACCCTTGCGGTCGAGAAGTTCTCCCACGCCGTCTGATAACGAGCAGGCGGCACCTGGCACGCCTGCCGCCGAACCCGTTCGAACCGACGCCCGGGATGGCTCATCCCGGGCGTCGCGCGTTTCAGCCCTTTGCGGCGCCGGTCGTCGCCTGGCAGCCCTCCGGGCGCGCACCAGGGGCTTTCCCCGGCGGGCCGGGTTCCAATATGCTGTCCCAGGCTGTTCGGCGGTGATGCCGGACCGGTCCGTTCCCCGGACGGCATAGGGGCGGTGCGCCGCCAGGATGTAAAGTACGAACGATGAGCGATAGCGACAAGCGTGGCGGCACCGATGGGCCGGTCACCGGGGTGGTGGTCAAGGCCCGGCCGAAGACCCGCAAGCCCTCGATGTACAAAGTGTTGATGCTGAACGACGACTACACGCCGATGGAGTTCGTCGTGCACGTGCTCGAGCGCTTCTTCCAGAAGACGCGCGAGGAGGCCACCCGCATCATGCTCCACGTGCACCGCCGCGGCGTCGGGGTGTGCGGCGTCTATACCTACGAGGTCGCCGAGAGCAAAGTGACACAGGTGATGGATCTGGCGCGGCAGAACCAGCACCCGTTGCAATGCACGATCGAGAAGGAATAGGCTCGATCGGGCCCATGCGGCAGGAGCGGCAGGGCCGGCTGGGATACGGCGAAAAATTCTCGCCGCGCTACACTTCGGAAAGCAGACGGGTGCACACTGACCCGGGCGCGACCATATGCGTAGCATTGGCCCAGCCCGGAGGCGGTTCTGAAGAGTGGGTCCTGCCTGGCTTTGACTGGCTGAGCCGAGCTGTCGATGTCTGGCGCGGGTGCCGGGCGTGGTCACGGCCCAAGCGGCACCGGCTGACCTGCGTCCACCGGCGCCAAGGACCTACTGAGGTATTTTTTTAGGAGCGGTGTCGAGCCCATGCTGTCGCGAAACCTGGAACAAACGCTCCACCGTTCCCTCGGCTTCGCCGCCGACCGGCGCCATGAATACGCGACGCTCGAGCATCTTCTCCTCGGCCTCACCGAGGATGCCGATGCGGCCACCGTGCTGCGTGCCTGCGGCGTCGATCTCGACAAGCTGCGCGGCGACCTGACCGAGTTCCTGGACAAGGATCTCGCCGGCCTGCGCACCGACCGGCCCGGCGACCCCAAGCCCACGGCGGGCTTTCAGCGGGTGGTCCAGCGCGCCGCGATCCATGTCCAGTCCTCCGGGCGGGACGAGGTGACCGGCGCCAATGTCCTCGTCGCCCTGTTCAGCGAGCGCGAGAGCCATGCGGTCTATTTCCTGCAGCTGCAGGACATGACCCGGCTGGATGCGGTGAACTTCATCAGCCACGGCATCGCCAAGGCGCCGGGCCGTTCCGTTCAGCGCCCGGTCCAGGGGGCCACCAGCCAGACTCCGGAAACCCCGACCGAGAACGAGCGCGAGGAAAAGCACGCCCGCCGCGGCCAGGACGCGCTCGGCACATACTGCGTCAACCTCAACAAGAAGGCGCTCGCCGGCAAAATCGATCCCCTCATCGGCCGCGAGACCGAGATCGAGCGGACCATCCAGATCCTCTGCCGGCGGACCAAGAACAATCCCCTCTATGTCGGCGACCCCGGCGTCGGCAAGACAGCGATCGCCGAGGGCCTGGCCAAGCGCATCGTCGAGGGCGACGTTCCCGAGGTGCTGGCCAAATCGACCATTTTCGCGCTCGACATGGGGGCCCTGCTGGCCGGCACCCGTTATCGCGGCGATTTCGAGGAGCGGCTGAAGGCCGTCGTCACCGAGCTGGAGAACCAGACCGGCGCGATTCTGTTCATCGACGAGATCCACACCGTCATCGGCGCCGGCGCCACCTCGGGCGGGGCGATGGACGCTTCCAATCTGCTCAAGCCGGCGCTCGCCTCCGGCAATCTGCGCTGCATCGGCAGCACGACCTACAAGGAATTCCGCAACTATTTCGAGAAGGATCGCGCTCTCGTCCGGCGCTTCCAGAAGATCGACGTCAACGAGCCGTCGGTCGAGGACTCGGTGCTGATCCTGCGCGGGCTCAAGGCGAATTACGAGAAGCACCACAAGGTGCGCTACACGGAGGAGGCGATCCGCGCCGCGGTGGAGCTCTCCGCCAAGTACATCCACGACCGCAAGCTGCCCGACAAGGCGATCGACGTCATCGACGAGGTCGGCGCCTCCCGCATGCTGCTGCCCGAGAACAAGCGGCGCAAGACGGTGACACTGCGCGATGTCGAGGAAATCGTCGCCAAGATCGCCCGCATCCCACCCAAGTCGGTCTCCGCCGACGACAAGGAAACGCTGCGCAACCTGGAGCGGGATGTGCGCGCCCTGGTGTTCGGCCAGGACAAGGCGATCGAGGCCCTGGCGGCGGCGATCAAGCTCTCCCGGGCCGGGCTCCGCGATGCCGAGAAGCCGATCGGCAATTACCTGTTTTCGGGGCCGACCGGTGTCGGCAAGACCGAGGTCGCCCGCCAGCTCGCCCAGACGCTCGGCATCGAGCTGATCCGCTTCGACATGAGCGAATACATGGAGCGCCACTCGGTCTCGCGGCTGATCGGCGCGCCGCCGGGCTATGTCGGGTTCGACCAGGGCGGCCTGCTCACCGACGCGATCGACCAGCACCCGCACGCGGTGCTGCTGCTGGACGAAATCGAGAAGGCGCATGCCGACCTGTTCAACATCCTGTTGCAGGTCATGGATCACGGCAAACTCACCGACCACAACGGCAAGTCGGTCGATTTCCGGAATGTGATCCTGATCATGACCACCAACGCCGGCGCCTCGGACCTCGCCAAGGAGGCGATCGGATTCGGCCGCGAATCGCGCGAGGGCGAGGACGAGGATGCGATCAAGCGCCTCTTCACCCCCGAGTTCCGCAACCGGCTCGATGCCACCATCGCGTTCGCCGCGCTCACGCCGGAGATCGTCGCCCGCGTCGTCGAGAAATTCGTCATGCAGCTGGAGGCCCAGCTCGCCGACCGCAACGTCACCATCGAGCTGTCCTCCGCGGCCAAGGAGTGGCTGGCCGAGCGCGGCTATGACCGCCTCTACGGCGCCCGTCCGCTGGCGCGCGTCATCCAGGAGACGATCAAGAAGCCGCTGGCCGAGGAATTGCTCTTCGGCCGGCTCGCCAAGGGCGGCGCGGTCAAGGTCGGGCTGAAGGACGGGGCACTGGACTTCGAGTTCATCGAGCCGAGCGTCCCCGCCCTGCCGCGACCCGATGGCGAGGACGGCGGTTCGGAGCGGGAGGCCGAAATCGCCGGCTGACGGCTATCGCGCCCCCACCGCCGCGTGCTCCGCGGCGGCTAGTCCGCCAGCGCCGCGCGCACCGCGGCGCAGACGGCCTCGGCGGCCGCCGCCGACAGATCGGGATGGATCGGCAGCGCGAGGATACGCTCCGCGAGGCTCTCCGAAACCGGCAGCGCGACGCCGTCATGGTGCGGCAGATAGGCCGGCTGGCGGTGCAGCGGACGCGGATAGTAGATCGCGCTCGGGATCCCCCGCGCGCGCAGACCGTCCTGCAGCCGCGCCCGGCTCGCCGCATCCGCAACCAGAATGGCGTAGATCGCCCAGGCGCTGGTGGAGTTCGGCACACGGGCCGGAATCTCGACGAGACCCGCCAGGCGGGAATCATAGAGACGAGCGACACGCTCCCGGGCCGCCAGATCCGCCTCGAACAGCTCCAGCTTGGCCAGCAGCACCGCCGCTTGCAGCGTATCGAGCCGTCCATTCATGCCGGTGCGCAGCACCTCGTAGCGCGTCGTGCCTTCGCCGTGGCTGCGCAGGCTGCGATAGAGCGCGGCGCGGGTATCATCCTCGGTGAACAGCGCACCGCCATCGCCATAGGCGCCGAGCGGCTTGGAGGGAAAGAAGCTGACCGCCGTCGCCTCGGCCATCCGCCCCAGCCGGTCGCCATGCAGGCTGGCGCCGAAGCTCTGGGCGCAGTCATCGAGGGTAAACAGCCTTTCTGCCGCGGCGATGCGGCTGAGCGCCGGCCAATCCGCGGGCTGGCCGAACAGATCGACGCCGATCAGCGCCCGCGGCCGCAACCGCCCAGCGCGTCGGACATCGGCGACGCGCTGGGCCAGATGCGCCGGGTCGATCTGGAAGCTGGCGGGATCGACATCGACGAACACCGGCGTCGCGCCGAGCACCAGCGGCACCTCGGCGGTGGCGGTATACGTGAAGGCGGGCAGAAACACCGCGTCGCCACGGCCGATGCCCTCGGCCATCAGCGCGATCTGCAGCGCGTCGGTGCCGGAGCTGACGCCGACGCAGTGCCGCGCGCCGCAGAACGCGGCCAGGCGCTGTTCCAGCTCGGTGACTTCCGGGCCGAGGATGAACTGACCATGCGCCAGCACCGCCGCGAGTCTGGCCGACAGGCCCGGCTCCAGGCGCCGCTGCTGTGCGGCCAGATCGAGAAAGGCAATCTGCGGCGCGGGCTCGCTCATGCGTGTCATCATCCCTTGGCCGGTGCGGCGGCGCTGCCGGCGGCGTTGTGCTCGAATTCCGGCACCATCCGCGCCAGCGTCGCCAGCGCCTGGCGCTCCTGCAAGGCGCGGCAGGCCGCGGCGATCTCATCGATGGCGCGCCCGACGATGGCCGGGTCCGCGGTGCGCGGCGTTGCCATCAGCAACCCCGGCGTGCCGGTCGGGGCCGGCGGCTCGCGGCCATGGAACAGCTCCTCATAGAGCTTTTCGCCGGGACGCAGGCCGGTAAAGCGAACCTCGACATCGATCTCCGGCCTGAGCCCGGCGAGCCGGATCATCTGTCGCGCCAGATCGACGATTTTCACCGGTTCGCCCATGTCGAGCACGAAAATCCCGCCCTCGCGCGCGCCGGGCAGCGCGGCCTCGCCGGCGCCCAGTACGCTGGCCTGCAGGACCAGCCCGACGGCTTCGCGCACGGTCATGAAATAGCGCCGCATATCGGGATGGGTGACGGTCAGCGGCCCGCCGCGCTCGAGCTGGCGCTGGAACAGCGGCACCACCGAGCCGGTGCTGCCGAGCACGTTGCCGAAGCGAACGGTGACGCAGCGCATGCCGGAACCGGCGGTCCGCGCAGCGATGTCGAGCGCCTGGCAGTACATCTCGGCGAGGCGCTTGGAGGCGCCCATCAGGCTCGTCGGGTTCACCGCCTTGTCGGTCGAGATCAGCACCATCGCCAGCGCCCCGGCGGCGCGCGCCGCATCGGCGACATGACGGGTGCCGGCGGCGTTGGTCAGCAGCCCCTCGAGCGGGTTGGCCTCGACCATCGGCACATGCTTGAGGGCGGCGGCATGGAACACGAGCTCGGGCCGCACATCCTGGAAGATCGCCCGCAGGCGCGTCTCGTCGCGGATATCGGCGATCATGGCGCGGCGGCGGACCTGCGGATGGCTCTCCGACAGTTCCAGGTCGATCTGCCAAAGCGCGTATTCGCCGTTATCGAGCAGCACCAGCGTCTCCGGCCCGAGGGCCGCGGCCTGGCGGGCCAGTTCCGAGCCGATGGTGCCGCCCGCCCCGGTCACCAGCACGCGCCGCCCCTGCACCAGGCGGGCCATCGCCTCGCGGTCCAGCGGCACCTGCGGGCGGTTGAGCAGGTCCTCGATCATCACGTTGCGCAGCTGGATGCCACCCGGTTCAGCCCCGCCTCGGCGCTGGGGCGGGTGCAGCGCGGTCGGCCGCGGCGCGCGCCGCACGGCCACGCCTTCGCGGTCGGCAGCCTCCAGCAGGCACGCGAGATCGGCCCCCGAAAGCTCGGCGGTCACCACCAGCAGCCCGGGCAGGCGTCCCTCCGTCCGCAGCCGCGCCAGGACCGCGCCGACCTCGGCCAGCGTGCCGAGGATCGGCTGGCCCTGGATGCGCCGGCCCGGCTGACGCGCGGACAGCGCGATCACGCCGCTCACCCGCAGCCCGGCGCGCGGCTCGTCGGCGAGCGCGCGCAGAAACAGGTCCGTGCCCTCCTCGGCGCCGACCAGCAGCGCCGCCGATGGCTCGGCCTCCCCGGCGCCGCGCCCGCCGCGGCGGCGCTGGCTCAGCCGGTAGGCCACACGGGGCACGCCGAGCAGCACCAGGAGGGCGAGCGCATGCACCACAGGGAAGCTCGGGCTCGGCAGTGGCACTCCGGCCAGCGTCAACACCAGCGCGAAAAGACCAGCCCCGCCAAGGCTGGCGCCGGCGACGCTGAGCAGATCGCCGATGCCGGCGAACCGCCAGTACTGCGTCGAGAGCCGGAACGGCAGGCCGCCGGCGAGCAGCGCCGCGGCGCCGAGGGCGAGCGGCCAGACGGGATGCAGGATGCCCCCCTCCGGGCTCGCCAGCCAGCGGGCGAGCGGCACGGCGAGGGCAGCCAACGTCCCGTCGAACAGGACATTGAGGGCGATTCGGGAAACCGAGCGGCGGCTGGCCATTTGCGCCCCCTATAGCGCGTTGGCGAGCAAAGGCCAGCGCCGGGCGCGCCCGGCCGGGTTGTCCGCGGCGCCGGCTTCGGCCATGGTCGGCCGCCCCGAGCCGGAGCCATCGCCCTGACGCTGTTCGCCTTCCTCCGCCACCTCGCCTTCCTCGCCGTGCTCGCGCTGGTCTCTGCCGGCTGCGTGCGGATGATGATCGCGGCCCGCGTGCTGGATCATCCGAACGCGCGCAAGGCCCATGCGAACCCGATCCCGAAGGGCGGCGGCGTCGGCGTGGTGGTGGCGTTCATGATCGGCATCGCCGTGCTCTACCGCTTCGCCGCGTTCTCCCGCCTCGCGGATCCCTATTTCCGCGGCGTCATCCTCGCCTCCGCGGCGATCGCCCTGGTCGCCATGCTCGACGATCTCCGGGACTGGCCGTTCACCGTGAAGCTCGGCGCGCAGATCCTCGCGGCGCTGATGGCGATCGGCAGCGGGTTGTTCGTGCGCGTCTACCGCCTGCCCTATTTCGGCCCGGTCGATCTCGGTTGGTTCGGCGCCATCGCCACCCTGGCATGGGTGCTCTTCGCCACCAACGCAATGAACTTCATCGACGGGCTGAACGGCCTCGCCTCCGGGGCGGCATTGATCGCGGCGCTGTTCCTGGCCGGGATCGCCGCTAGCCAGGGCGGCTGGTTCGTCTATTTCGCCGCGCTGCTGCTGGCCGCTGGCCTGGCCGGATTCCTGCCCTTCAACTTCCCCCGCGCGCGCATTTTCATGGGTGACGTCGGCAGCCAGTTCTGCGGCTTCGTCCTGGCCACGCTGGGCGTGGCGGCGAGCCGGTTCGAACAGGTGGAGATGTCGTTCGTTCTGGTACCGATGCTGCTGGCCGGCGTGCTGTTCGACGTCGCCTTCACTTTGCTGCGGCGCGCGCTGGCCGGCGAGCGGGTCACCGAGGCGCATCGCGGCCATCTCTATCAACTCGCCCACCGCAGCGGCATGGATGCACGCGCCGTGACGCTCGTGCACTGGGGTTTCGTCGCGTTCGGCGGGCTCTGCGCCATCGGCTTCGTCAGCGCCGGCACGGAAGGCAAGCTGGCCTTCCTGATGCTGCCGCTGCTGCCGCAAATCCTCTGGCTCGCCTATGTCGGCGTCCGCTGGCGCCAAGCTTGCGCCGCACAGCCCCACACGGCCACACTGCCCTAGAGACCAGCCGGCGCGCCGGCATGGCCGCCGACGGGCGTTCAGCCGTGGGCCGACTTCCGCGCGGTCTCCGCAGCCCCACGCTTCGCCGGCGCGCTGGCCTCGGCCATGATCGCACGCAGATCGCGCAGGAAGGCAGTACCCTTCAAAGTACGCTGGACCAGAACGCTGCGGCGATCGAGCGGGTCCACCTTGCGCCGCGCCAGATCGAGATCCCCAAGCCGATCGAGCGCCCGGGTGATCGCCGGCTTCGAAACATTGAGTTCCGCTGCCAACCCTCGCACCGTGTGCGAACCATCCTGCAGATAGCAGGTCAAGAACACCCCGAGCTGCCGCGCCGAAAGGTCCGGGCCATCCTTGCGCACCAGCGCAACGATTGTATCGCGGAGAATGGTTACGAGGTGTTCATTAGTCGGTGAGGTCACCATCATTCTGTCCCTTCCATGCAGCGCCATCTCGGCGCTGCGCATCACTCGCTCGGTTGCACGAAGCCTGACCGCCTGAAGCGCGCGGCGAGCGTGACGAACAACGCCCGCATCCCCTGTGCCTCGCCCCCCTCGGGTCGCCCCGGCCGCGCCTGATCGTTCCAGGCGTAGAGGTCGAGGTGCGCCCATGACAGTCCGGCGACAACGAAACGACGCAGGAATAACCCACCGACGATCGCACCGGCATAGGTTTTTCCTGAAATGTTGTTTAAGTGGGCGACAGGACTGTCGAGCCAGGAATCGTAGCCGTCCCAAAGCGGCAACCGCCAGAGCGGGTCATGGACCACCTTCCCGGCGGCCAGCAGGTCCGCGGCCAGCGCCTCGTCGGTGCAGAACAGCGCCGGCAGGTCCGGTCCCAGCGCCGCTCGCGCCGCCCCGGTCAGCGTCGCGCAGTCGATCAGCACATCCGGCTTCTCCTCGCCGGCCTCGGCCAGAAGGTCCGCCAGCACGAGCCGCCCCTCGGCATCCGTGTCGCCGACCTCCACGGATATCCCGGCGCGCGTGCGCAGGATGTCCAGCGGACGCATCGCCGCGCCGGAGACGCTGTTCTCGACGCAGCCGACGCGCAGCGCCAACCGCACCGGCAGGTCGGCGCTCATGATCATCCGCGCCAGGCCGAGCAGCGTCGCCGCCCCGCCCATGTCCTTCTTCATCCGCTGCATGGCTGCCGGCGGCTTGAGGTCGTAGCCGCCGGAATCGAACACGACGCCCTTGCCGCAGAGCGAGACGAGGGGCGAGTCGGCGCCCGTGCCGCTGCCAGCCCAGCGCAGCACGGCGACGACGGGCGGGCGCGCCGAGCCCTGACCGACCGCCGCCAGCGCCGGATACGCCGCTTCCAGCGCGCCGCCACGGACCAGGCGGCAGACCGCGCCATGCCGCGCGGCGAGCGAGGCAACCGCGTCCGCCAGTTCCTCTGGGCCGAGATGATTGGCCGGCGTGTTGATCAGGTCGCGCACCATCCACACGGCGCGCGCCGTGGCCAGCGCCTGCTCGCTTCCAGCCGGCGGGATCAGCCGTGCCGGAGCCCGCCGCGGCGGCTTGAACGCGGTGAAGCGATAGGCGCCGAGGCAGAAACCGAGCGTGGCGGTCGCGGGATCGTAGTCACCGGGGACGAGGCGCCAGACGCTGCCCTCGGGCAGCTTCCAGGCGAGATCGCCAAAGACATACGGCGAATGGTCCTCGCCAAGGCCGAGCGCCGCGGCGGCGAGCCCATCGGCTCCCGGAATCAGCGCCAGTTCGCCCGCCTTGGCGCCGAAGCCGATCGCGGCGAGGAACCGCGCCGCCGACTCCGGCAGCGCCGCCAGCCAGGCGGCGAGCGCCCCCGGCCGCACCGCGTGCAGTGTCAGCGCCGCGCCCCCCTCCGCAGCCAGGCATGACGCAAGACTGTCGAGTTCCCGTTCCACCATCGCCGCCCCTTGCTCTCGCCGCGCGCTGATCGGCGCGGCCGATGGCGGCGACGGTAGCGGGCCTCAGCCGGCCGCCGCGAGCCCCTTTTCCATGTAGGCGGCGATCGCGGCAGCGAATCGGGCTGGATCCTCGGGCGCATCCCCCTCTTGCAGCCGGGCGAGGTCGAGCAGCAGCCGCGCCGGTCCGGCCAAAGCCTCCGCATCCCCGGCGCGGGCGGCGAGTGCGCGGATCAGACCATGGCGTGGATTGATCTCCAGCACCGGCGCCGGCAGCGTCCCGCCGCGCCCGGAGCGGCGCAACAGGCGCTGCATGTGCAGGTCCGGCCCGCGCGCGGCGGCGGCGAGCATCACCGCGCTGTCGCTGAGCAGCGGGCTCGTGCGCACCTCGCTCACCGCATCGCCGAGCGCGGTCCGCAGCGCCGCGGTCAGCGCCGCGATATCCTCACCGTCCGGCGGCGGCTGGTCCGCAGCGCCGAGCGTGGCGAGATCCCCGCCGGCCTGCGCGGCACGACGGATCGGCTTGCCGTCGAAGCGGGTGAAGCGATCGGGCCAGAACGCGTCGATGGCATCGTCGAGCAGCAGCACTTCCACGCCGCGCGCCCGGAAGCCTTCGAGCACCGGCGCATGCCGCAGCCGCGCCGCGTCCTCTCCGGCCAGCACGTAGATCGCCTCCTGGCCCGCGACCATGCGCCCGACATAGTCGGCGAGCGAGGTCCAGCCCTCAACGGCGGAGGAGCGGAAGCGGGCGATGGCGGCGACCTCGTCCTGGTGATCGTGATCGTCCCACAGCGCCTCTTTCATCACCGCGCCGAAATTCTCCCAGAAGCGGAGATAGCCCGAGTCGGGATTCGCGGCGCGGGTCTTGAGTTCGGTCAACACACGGTTGGTCACGGCCTTGCGGATGCGCGCCAGCACCGGCGTCGATTGAAGCATCTCGCGCGAGACGTTGAGCGGCAGATCCTCGGTATCGATGACGCCTTCGACGAAGCGCAGCCAGGGCGGCAGCAGGTCCGCTCGGTCGGTGATGAACATGCGCCGAACATGCAGCCGCACGCGGGAGGCACGCTCCTCCTCCGTCGGCTGCAGCGGCCGCTCCTCGGGCAGGAAGAGCATGGCGTGGAACTCCAGCGCCCCCTCGGCCTTCCAGTGCAGCCGCACCCAGGGCGAGCCGAAGAGATGGCCCAGATGGCGGTAGAACTCGGCCGCCTGCTCGTCGCTCACCTCGCCCTTGGGCTTGCGCCACAGCGCCGTGCCCTCGTTCGCCGCGACCTCCTTGCCGTCGCGCAGAATGACGATCGGGACGGTGACGTGGTCGGCCCATTTGCGCACCACCGTCTCGATCCGCCAGGCATCGAGGAACTCGCTGGCGTCGGGCTTGAGGTGCAGCACCACGTCGCTCCCCGCCTCCTCGCGCGTGGCCGGTGCCACCTCGAAGCGGCCACGGCCGTCCGAGGACCAGCGGAACGCGTGGTCCACCCCCGCCCGGCGGGAGACGACCTCGACGCGGTCGGCGACCATGAACGCGGAGTAGAAGCCGACCCCGAACTGGCCGATGAGCGCGGTGCGTTCCTCCGCATCCTTGCTGCCGAGTGCCGCGGCGAAGGCCTGGGTCCCGGAGCGGGCGATGGTGCCGAGATGTTCGATCAGCTCGGCGCGGCTCATGCCGATACCCGAGTCGCTGATGGTCAGGGTGCGCGCCGCGGCGTCCGGCAGGATGCGGATCTTGGCCTCGGCCGGCGGCGCCAGCGCGCCGTCGGTCAGCGATTCGATGCGGCGGCGGTCGGTGGCGTCGGCGGCATTGGCCACCAGTTCGCGCAGGAATATCTCGCGATCCGAGTAGAGCGCATGCACGACGAGGTCGAGCAGGCGGCCAACCTCGGCAGAGAAATCAAGCGTTTCCGCGCCCTGTTCGGGCGCCGTTGCGGTCTCGGTCATGGACTCCCCGGTCTCCTTCTGGCGGCCCGCGCGATATGCGGCGTTGAGGCGGCGCTTTCAACCGGCGTGGTATCATCCGGGTGGGGCATCATCCGGGTGGGGCGTCATCGTTCGGTGCTTGCACTCGGCGCGCCGGGGCCGGAAACTCCCGCCATGGCGGATTTCTCCCCGCGGGTCCGCGCGGTGCTCGGGCCCACCAATACCGGCAAGACGCATCTCGCGATCGAGCGCCTGCTGGCGCACCGGTCCGGCATCATCGGCTTCCCGCTGCGGCTGCTGGCGCGCGAGAACTATGACCGCATGGTCGCGGCCAAGGGCGCGCGGCACGTGGCGCTGATCACCGGCGAGGAAAAAATCATCCCGCCGGAGGCTCGCTGGTTCTCCTGCACCGTCGAGGCGATGCCGCCGGCCCGCCTGCAGAGCGTCGAGTTCGTCGCCGTGGACGAGATCCAGCTCTGCGCCGACCCCGATCGTGGCCATGTCTTCACCGAGCGTCTGCTCGGCGCCCGGGGGCTGGTGGAGACGATGTTCCTGGGCGCTGAGACCATCCGCCCGCTGCTGCAGCGGCTGGTGCCACAGGCGGTGGTGGAAACACGCCCGCGCCTGTCCCAGCTGGTGCATGCCGGGCCGACCAAGCTCGCCCGGCTGCCGCCGCGCACCGCCATCGTCGCCTTCAGCGCCGAGGAGGTCTACGCCCTGGCCGAGACCATCCGCCGACGCCGCGGCGGCTGCGCTGTGGTGATGGGCCGGCTTTCGCCACGCACCCGCAACGCCCAGGTCGCGCTCTACCAGGCGAAGGAGGTCGACTACCTCGTCGCCACGGACGCCATCGGCATGGGGCTGAACATGGCCGTGGATCACGTGGCCTTCGCCGGGCTCGGCAAGTTCGACGGCCACCGCCGCCGCCCGCTCGGCGCTGCCGAGCTCGGGCAGATCGCCGGGCGCGCCGGGCGCGGCATGCGCGACGGCAGTTTCGGCACCACCGGCACCTGCCCGCCGCTCGACGACGATATCGCCCGCGCCGTCGAGGATCACGTCTTCGAACCCCTCGGTGAACTCTGCTGGCGCAATGACGCGCTCGATTTCAGCTCGGTCGAGGCCCTGCTCGCCACCCTGGCGGCGCCGCCGCCGCGGCGGGGCCTGGTGCGCGGCAACGATGCCGCCGACCTGCTCACCCTCATCGCCCTGGCGCGCGACGCCGAGACCCACCGCCTCGCCACCGGGCCGGCGCGCGTGCGGCTGCTCTGGGAAGCCTGCCAGATCCCGGATTTCCGCAAGCTCGCCGATGACAGTCATATGCGACTTTGCGCCCGCGTCTTCTCCCATCTCGTGCGCGAGGGGCGGCTGCCAGAGGATTGGCTCGCCGGGCAGATCGAATCGCTGGCGCGCACGGAGGGGGATATCGACACGCTGATGGCGCGCCTCGCCGGCATCCGCGTCTGGGCCTTCATCGCGGCGCGGGCCGACTGGCTGCGCAACGCCGTGCACTGGCAGGAGCGCGCGCGCGCGGTCGAGGACCGACTCTCGGACGCGCTGCACGAGCGGCTGCTGGCGCGCTTCGTCGATCGCCGCGCCAGCCACCTGATGCGCCGGCTCGAGTCGACCGAAGGCGAGGAACTGCTCGCCGCGGTGACGCGCGCGGGCGCGGTTCTCGTCGAGGGCCACGAGGTCGGCCACGTCGCCGGACTGACATTCCACCCCGACCCCGACGCCACCGCCGATGACCGCCGCTTGGTCCTGCGCGCCGCGCGTCGCGCACTCGGCAGCGAGATGCCCCGGCGCGTGGCCGCACTGACGGCGGCGGCGGATGCTGATTTCATCGTCGCTTCGGACGGGCAGATCACCTGGGATGGCGTGCCGGTCGGCCGGCTGGCGCGCGGAGCGGAGCCACTTCGTCCCCGTGCCGAACCGCTGGCCAGCGAGTTCCTGGACGGGCCGCAGCGTGAGGCGGTGCGCCAGCGGCTGCAGCGCGTCCTCGACACCACGGTTCAGCGCGAGCTGGCCCCGCTCTTCGCCGCCGCCGCCGCTTCGGCGTCGGATGCGGCCCTGCGCGGGCCGCTGCACCGGCTGCTCGAGACCCTCGGCATCGCGCCCGGCGCGACGGCGACCGATGGCGCGCCGATCGGCCCGGCGCTGCGCGGCCGGCTGCGAGCGCTCGGCGTTCGCGCCGGCCAGCACGCGCTGTTCATGCCAGCGTTGCTGAAGCCAGGTCCGCAGCGCCTGCGCGGGCTGCTCTGGGCCGTGGACCGGGGGATCAGCGCACCGGCGCCGGTGCCGCCCGGCCGCGTCGCGATCGCGCCGCCCACCGGCTGGCCGGAGGGTTTCGCGGCGGCCATGGGCTGGGTGGCGGCCGGGCCGGTGCTGCTGCGCCTCGATATCGCCGAGCGCGTCGGCGCCGAGCTGGCGCGCCAGCTCAAACACGGACCGGCACCGGTGCCGGCGGGGCTCGCGTCGCGCCTCTCGGTAAAGACCGAGCATCTTTCCTCGGTGTTGCGCGGCCTCGGGTTCGCCCTCGTTCCGGCGGCAGCCTGCCCCGATGGCGGGCCCGCCCTGCTCGCCGCGCCTGCCGCGGGCGCGGGCCGCGCACGTGCGCACCGCCGCCCGGTTCGCCCGCCCCCTCCACAGGCTTCCGGCCCCTTCGCCGCGCTCGCGGCGCTGCGCCGCTGAAGACGGCGCCGCGGTGACGACGCATGAACAGCAGGACAGTCAACGCCTGGACACATGGCTCTGGTGTGCCCGGATCCGGCGCACGCGGGCGGATTGCGCGCACCTGGCCAGCGAAGGGCTGATCCGCGTCAATCGCATGCCGACGGCGAAAGCGCATACCAGAGTGCGCGTCGGAGACATATTGACCGTGCCCTTGCCGGGCGAGGTCATCGTTGTCCGTGTGCTGGCGCTCGCGGCGCGCCGCGGCCCGGCCACGGCGGCGCTGCGGCTCTATGAGAAGATTGCTGAACCGACGCCGCCGGTCTCTTGCGCGGTGCCGCATTCGCCGTCATATCGCGGGCCTTGATCATTTCCTGATCGCGACGCGCCGGCGCGGACTGTGCCGGTGGCCGGAGCCGAGGGCATAGATAGGGGACCGTTGATGACCTACGTGGTCACCGAGAACTGCATTCGCTGCAAATTCATGGATTGCGTCGAAGTCTGCCCGGTGGATTGTTTCTATGTCGGGGAGAACATGCTGGTCATTCATCCCGACGAATGTATCGATTGCGGCGTGTGCGAGCCGGAATGCCCGGCCGAGGCGATCGTGCCCGACAGCGACGACAAGGCGTCGCTGTGGGTGGAATTGAACCGGACCTACGCCCAGCAATGGCCGAACATTACCCGCAAGGGCGAGCCGCCTGCGGATGCGGAGGAGTGGAACGGCAAAGCCGGAAAGGGCGACCTGTTCTCATCAGCGCCCGGCACGCCGTGACTGGCCTGGCGGACATGACCTGGCGCGGCCGGCGGCCGCCCGGGAGCAACGCCTGCGCCGGAATGCTTAATTATTGTTAACTATTTCCATCCGCCATACGACGACACCCGCCGTGACACCTCCCTATACCCCATGATGTCGAAACGTTCACGGTGACCGGACCGCCTATCTGTGATACATTGATGTCGGTCAGCTGTTCATGGGTGTCGATGCACGGGATGTCGATGCCGCGGCGCGCCCCAGGGCGCGCGGTGGCACGTACAGGCCCGCATTTGCTCGGTCGGCCCGAATCTTCCCGGTCGGCCTAGTTTCGCTCGGTCGGACTGGGTTCGCTGGATCGAGTCGCGTGGGCCATCGGGTGCATCGCTCATGCCATGAGGATGATTGATATCGGGGGATGATTGCTTTTGATGGACCAGACGGCAGCAGCAAAGATCGACGCGTCGGCCGCGCTCGAGTCGCGCGCGGAGACATCCGCGCCCCTATCGACCGGCAACCCATCGCCGAAGCGCGTCGGCACTAAGACTCGTACGCCCGAGACCGCCCGGGCGGAGCCGGAGACTGCGGCACCGGCACCGCGTGCGGAAGCGCCGAAGCCGGCCGAAGAGGCTCCGGCGCCGGAGCCGAAGCAGGCTGCGAAGCCGGCGGCGGCGCGGCCGGTGAACCAGGTGGAGGGGCCGCGCCACCCGCCCAGCCGGGTGCCGAGCGCGGCGGAGACCTATGTCGCCGGAGACTATGTCGTCTATCCCACGCATGGTGTGGGGATCGTGCAGCGCATCGCGGTGGAGGAGATCGCGGGCCACCGTCTCGAGCTCATCCACATCACCTTCGAAGAAAATCGCATGACGCTGCGTGTGCCGGTCGCCAAGGCGCGCAGCGCTGGCCTGCGCAAGCTGGCTTCGCGCAAGGGCTTCGACGAGGCGATGGCGGTGCTGCGCGGCAAGGCACGGATCAAGCGCACCATGTGGTCGCGCCGGGCTCAGGAATACGAGGCGAAGATCAATTCCGGCGATCCGGTTGCCATCGCCGAAGTGGTGCGCGACCTGCACCGCAACGCCGCCCAGCCGGACCAGAGCTTCTCGGAACGCCAGATCTACGAAGCCGCGATGGACCGCCTCGCCGCCGAACTGGCGGCGATCGATCGTACCGACAAAGCAACGGCGGCGCAGAAGCTCGCCGACTTCCTCAAGACCGTCACCTGATCCCACCAGGCGGCCAGCGCGCCGCCGCCACGCGCCGTGCGCGGCGGCGCGCGCGCGATCTGGTACACCCCGCGTAAGTCTTTCTTAGCCCCGTGCTGCGATGCTGCGCCTTGGGAAGGGTCACGATCCGCCCAGAGGAGTAGCCGTCGAGATGCAGTTGCCAAAATTCACCAATGTCGCGCGCGCCGAGCTGGATGCGCTGGGCCGGGCCCAGGCGATGATCGAGTTCAAGCCCGACGGCACCATCATCGACGCCAACGCCCTGTTCCTCGGCACCGTCGGTTATGCGCTGAGCGAGATCGTTGGACGCCACCACAGCATGTTCCTCTACCGCGAGAGCCGCGAGAGCGACGCCTACCAGGGCTTCTGGACGGCTCTGCGGCAGGGTGATGCACGAACCGGCGAGTTTCCGCGTGCGCGCAAGGACGGCACTGTCGTCTGGCTAAGCGGCTCGTACGTTCCGGTGATGGTGAACGGACGTGTGCTCAAGGTGGTGAAGTTCGCCACCGACATCAGCCGCCGGGTCGAACAACAGGCGGATTTCGAGGCGCAGATCGCCGCCATCAACCGATCGCAGGCCGTGATCCAGTTCGACCTGGATGGCAAGATCCTCTCCGTGAACCAGAATTTCCTCGACGTGATGGGATACACCGAGGCCGAGCTGGTCGGGCGCCATCACAGCCTGTTCGTGGCGCCGGCCGAGCGCGACAGTCCGGCGTACAACGAATTCTGGTCCATTCTGCGCAGCGGCCGGTTCCACAGCGGCGAGTTCCGAAGAATCGCCAAAGGCGGGCGCGAGGTCTGGCTGCAGGCAAGCTATAACCCGGTGCTGGACGCGCTTGGCAAGCCCACGAAAGTGGCGAAATTCGCCGCCGACATCACGACGCTGATCGACAAGCGGCGGCAGCATGAGCAACTCGCGCGCGATATCAACCGCAATCTCGAAGCCATCGGCCAGGCGGTCTCGACCGCCACCGTCCAGGCGGCGAGCGCGGCCGCGGCCTCGGCGCAGAGCGCGGGCAATGTCCAGGCGGTGGCGGCCGGCGCGGAGGAACTGGCCAGTTCGATCACCGAGATCAGCAGCCGCATGACCGAGGCCTCGACGATCACCGGGCAAGCCGTCGAACAGGCGCGCTCCACGACGAGTTCGATCGAGACGCTGTCGCAGGCCACCCACGAGATCGAACAGATCGTCCAGCTGATCACGACCATCGCGGCGCAGACCAATCTGCTGGCGCTGAACGCGACGATCGAGGCCGCCCGCGCCGGTGAAGCCGGACGCGGCTTCGCCGTCGTCGCCAACGAGGTGAAGGCACTGGCCGAACAGACCCGCCGGGCCACCGAGAATGTCGCGGCACAGATCACCAATGTGCAGGGCGCGACCGGCCAGGCGGTGGCGGCGATTCGTGGCATCTCGGAGACGATCAGCAAGATCAACGAGATCGCCGCAGCCACGGCGGCAGCCGTCGAGCAGCAGAACGCGGTGACGCGCGAGATGTCCTCCAACATGCAGACAGCCTCGACGGCCGTGGAGAGCATCCGCAGCGGGTCAGGCCTGATCGCCGAGGCCATCCACGAGACCGATAGCGCCGTCCGCGAGGTGAAGACCCTGTCCGATCAGCTCGCCGCCTGAAGCACGGCCGAGCGTGGTCGGGAGCGTCCTTCGGCGCGCATCACGCGTCTGCCCGCTGCTCGAAAATTCGCAAGCGCATTGTGCGGGCAGGACAGGGGCGGCCTGTCCTGCCCGCGGAATGCGGTTCACAGCAGGGTTTCGACGGCGGTAGCCGCGGGATCCGGCGTCGCGATACGGCCGAGCCAGACCGCGCCGCAGTCAGCCAGATAGGCAGCAAGACGGTCGAATATCTCCGGCGCGCGCGTGACGTCCGCCGCATCGCCGCCGGGCACATAGATCGCGGTCTCATAACGCGCTCGCGTCAGCAGCACCCGATAGGTATTGAGCCGCCAGGCACGATCGTCGGCACCGCGGGCGATTTGCCAGGCGCTGCCGCGGAATTTGCGCACCTGCCAGCCGTCGCCCTCATGGCGGATGAGATCGCCGCCCCAGCAGAGCCCGACATGGTCGAGTTCCAACCCCTGGCAGGCGAATTGTGTCGCCGGCAGTTCCAGTGCGTCGGACGCGCGCACATCGGGCCAGGACCTCAGAAACCAGTTGGCGACTGCATCGGCGTCGAGATGCGGGAAATCGGTCGACAGTCCCTCTCCGCGGAGCCGCTTGGCATCGGCGCTGCAAACGAGGCCCGCCCGGCGTGTCCCGCGGGCCTCTGCGCGCAGATGCTGCCGTAAGGCGTCGAGCGAGCGGGTAAGGCGAAACGGCACGCCACCCGCCTCCACCGCAATCCGGCGCGCCCGCGCCGCGTCGCCGGCGAGCACCGCCTCCACCCACGGCGCGGCAGCATCGGAGCGCAGCGAACGGACAGGCACGTCGAGATGCAGTGCCGCTTCGCGCCGGGCGCCCGGCGGCATCGCCGCGAACAAGCGCCGGCGCGGATCACGGCCGCCGATCACCGAATCCGGCAGCCAGGCCTGCCAATCCGGGCGCTTGGCCAACGCCTCGCCCCGGCTCGCCAGCCCGGCTCGCCGGTATTGATCTCCTGGCCGCTGCCGACAAGGGCGACGATCACGGCCCAATCCGCATGGCGGGCCGCGATGTCAAGAAACACCGCCGCTTCACTGTCATCGAAGCCGAATTTGCGTCTGACGAAGACGACGACGCGCCGGCGCTCGGCTTCCCCCGCGGGGCTGGCGGCGTGGAAATCCTGCAGGTCGAGCGCATAATCCTCCACCTGCCCGTCGCGCCAAGGCGGCGCTATGGTGGCGGAAAGCGGGCCTCGGTCGCCCGTATCGGGAGGACCCATGAAGATCATCGCCATCGAGACGCACTTGATCCGCGTCCGCGCCGACATGGGCGCGGCCGCCGGCGAATTCGTCGCCGCCAGTTGGAGCCGGCTGGATA
>JAKAZO010000110.1 GCA_021815825.1 Pseudomonadota bacterium | reverse complement strand
TCGGTGGCCGCCAGCCGCGCAGCAGCAGCGCGTTGCTGATCACGCTGACAGAGGACAGCGCCATCGCCGCGCCGGCCAGCACCGGGTTGAGCAGACCCCAGGCGGCCAGCGGCAGGCCGATCACGTTATAAAAAAACGCCCAGAACAGGTTCTGCCTAATCTTGCGCCGCGTCGCGCGGCTCACCGCCAGGGCGGCCGGGATCAGCAGCGGGTCGCCGCGCATGAGCGTGATCCCCGCCGCCGCCATGGCCGCGTCGGCACCGCCGCCCATGGCGATGCCGATATCGGCCGCAGCCAGCGCCGGGGCGTCGTTCACCCCATCGCCGACCATCGCCACGCAATGCCCCGCCGCGCGGAGCCGGTCGATTTCCGCCGCTTTGTCCGCCGGGAGAACCTCCGCGCGCACGGTCGCGATGCCGAGCGCGGCGGCGACGACGGCAGCGGTGCGGGCATTGTCACCGGTGAGCAGCACGGTCTGGACCCCCATCGCGCCGAGCCGGCGCACCGCCTCCGCCGCCCCGGGCTTGATCGGATCGGTGACGGCGATCAGTCCGAGCCGCCTTGGTTCGGGATCGAGCCAGGCGACCTGCATGATGCTGCGGCCCTGCGCCGCCAGCCCCGCCGCCTCCTCGGGATCGACCACCACCCCGTGCTCGGCGAGGAGTTGTGGCGTGCCGATCGCCAGCCGCCGCCCCTGGACGCGGGCGATGATGCCCTTGCCCGGATGGTCCTCGAGCGCCTCGGGCGCGGGCCGGTCCAGCCCCTCGGCGCGGGCGAGCACGGCGCGTGCCAGCGGATGGGTGCTGCCCGCCTGCGCCGCGGCCGCCAGTGACAGCAGCGCCGCCTCGCCGATCCCGTCGGGGCGGATTTCCGAGACCACCGGGCGGCCCTCGGTGACGGTGCCGGTCTTGTCCAGCACCAGCGTATCGACCGCGTGCGCCCGCTCCAGCGCCTCGGCATCGCGGATGAGGATTCCCGCGCGCGCCGCCGCGCCGGTGCCGGCGAGCAGCGCCGCCGGTGTCGCCAGACCGAGCGCGCAGGGGCAGGCGATCACCATCACCGCGACGGCGGCCAGCAGCCCCTGAGCGAAATCACCGGCGACCAGCCACCAGCCGAGCAGCGTCAGCGCGGCGATCGCCAGCACGACCGGCACGAACACGGCGGCGACCTGGTCGACCAGCCGCTGCACCGGCGCTTTCGTCGCCTGCGCGCCCTCGACCAGGGCGATGATCCTCGCCAGCGCGCTGGCCTCGCCGACCGCAACGGTGACGACGCGCAGCAGGCCGCTGCCATTGATCGCGCCGCCGATGACGGCATCGCCGGGCTGCTTGGCCACCGGCAGGCTCTCGCCGGTGAGCAGGCTCTCATCGGCCTGGCTATGGCCCGCGAGGACGCGGCCATCGACCGGAATGCGCTCGCCGGGGCGGACCACGACGACGTCCCCCGGCACGATGGCGGCAACGGCGAGGTCGAGTTCGGCGCCATTGCGTTCGACCCGGGCGCGCTCGGGGCGCAGCGCCATCAGCGCGCGGATGGCCACGCCGGTCGCCCGCTTGGCCCGCGCCTCGAGGAGCTTGCCGAACATCACCAGGGTGATGACGACCGAAGCGGCCTCGAAATCGGTATGCCCGTCGTGGCCCCTGGCGACGAGGAAGAGGCTGTAGCCGTAGGCGGCGGAGGTACCGAGGGCGACGAGCAGGTCCATGTTGCCGGTGCCGGCGCGCAGCGCCTTCCAACCGGCGCGATAGAAGCGGGCGCCGAGGCCGAACTGAACCGGCGTCGCCAGCGACAGCGCCAGCCAGCCTGGCACCGCGATGCCAACCATCGGCAGCATCAGCGGCAGGCTCAGCATCGCGGCCACGGCCACCTGCACGGAAAGCCCGCGCAACCGCCGCTGCTCCGCGGCCGCCCGGGCACGGTCGCGCTCGGCATCGCCGGTGAGCAGATCGGCACCATAGCCCGCCGCTTGCACCGCCTCGATCAGCGCCGCCGGGCGCGGCGCGATGCCGCTGACGCGCGCGTGCTCGGTCGCGAGATTGACCTGGACCCCCCTTACCCCCGGCACGGCGGCCAGCGCGCGCTCCACGCGGCCGACGCAACTGGCGCAGGTCATGCCGGTAATGGCGAATTCCCGCGTCTCCTCCGGCACGTCGTAGCCGGCGTCGGCGACCGCCTCGGCCAGGCGGGCGGGATCGGCCAGCGCCGGATCGAAGCTCACCGACGCGCTCTCGGACGCCAGATCGACACGCGCCTCCACGCCGGGGACGGCGTCGAGCGCGCGCTCGACCCGTCCGGCGCAGGTCGCGCACGTCATTCCGGCGATCGGCAGCCGGAGCTGCTCGCGCGGCGCCGCCGCGACCCCGTCCATCACCCGAGCCGGCCCTGCCGGCTACCCGGCGGCCACCTCGGCACCGAAGCCGGCCTTGCGGACCGCCTCCACCAGTGCCGCCGGGTCGGCGCCGCCGCGCACCACGGCGCGGCCACGCTCGAGATCGACCTCGGCGGCCTCGACACCCTCGATGCGCGCGAGCACGCGCGAGACCGAGCGGACGCAGCCATCGCAGTGCATGCCCTGGATGGCCAGAACGACGCCGGGCTGCGGCACGGACCCGGCGGATTGAGCGGAAGCGGACATGGCGTGTCTCCGGAACATCGGGCAAGGATTTCAGCACAGCATATAGGCAGCCCGGCAGCGTGCGGCGACGCATGGCTGCACGGTTTCCGCCGCCTTGCCCTCGCCGCCATCCAAGGCGACAAGGCAGCCATGGAGTTCCCTCCCGCGCTGCCCGAGGACGGACTGCCCGCTGGCCAGCGCGCCTGGGCGATGGCGACCATCGCACTGACGATTTCGCTCGCCGTGCTGGACGCCGCCGCGGTCAACGTCGCGCTGCCGACCATCGCACGCGATCTTCACGCCACGCCGATGGCGGCGATCTGGGTGGTCAACGCCTTCCAGCTCGCGGTGATGGTCTCGCTGCTGCCGCTGGCCTCGCTCGGCGACAGTCTCGGCTACGCCCGCGTCTATCGCGCCGGGCTGGCGATCTTCACCGCCGGCGCGCTGGCCTCGTTTGCCTGCGCCTTCACCGGCTCGCTGGCCCTCCTGACGGTGGCCCGCGTCGCCCAGGGCTTCGGCGCCGCCGGCATCATGAGCGTGAACACCGCCCTGGTGCGCGTCATCCATCCGCGCGACCGGCTTGGGCGCGGGCTCGGCATGAACGCACTGATCGTGGCGATCTCCTCCGCCGCGGGCCCGACCGTCGCCGCCGGCGTTCTCGCCATCGCCTCCTGGCCCTTCCTCTTCGCGATCGATATCCCGTTCGGCATCGCCGCCCTCGTCATCGCTCGGCGCACCCTGCCCGACAGCGCCGGCACGGGGCACCGCTTCGACATGCCGAGCGCACTGCTCAACGCCCTCGCCTTCGGGCTGCTGATCACCGCGATCAGCGGCTTCGCCCACGGGCTCGGCGCGCGTCTCGCCGGGCTCGAACTGCTCGGCGCGGCGATCACCCTGGCGCTGCTGGTCGAGCGCCAACGGGCAAAGACGGCACCGCTGTTCCCCATTGATCTGCTGCGCCGGGCCGATTTCGCGCTCGCCGTCGGCACCTCGGTCGGCGCCTTCGGGGCGCAGACCCTGGCGCTGGTTTCGCTGCCCTTCTTCCTCCAAGGCCCGCTCGGGCGGAATCAGGTGGAAACCGGCTTGCTGATGAGTGCCTGGCCGGCATCCCTGGCGCTGGTCGCGCCGATCTCGGGCCGCCTCGCAGACCGGTATCCGCCCGGAATCCTGTGCGGGATCGGCCTCGGCGCCATGCTCGCCGGCCTGCTCGCCCTGGCGCAGCTGCCGGCGCAGCCAACCGGGCTGGACATTGTGTGGCGGATGGGCATTTGCGGCATCGGCTTCGGCCTCTTCCAGTCCCCGAACAACCGCGCCATGCTGGCTGCCGCGCCGGCGGGGCGCAGCGGCGGGGCCAGCGGCATGCTGTCCACCGCGCGGCTGACGGGGCAGACCGTCGGGGCGGCACTCGTCGCCCTGGTGTTCGCCCTCGGCGGAACCGACGCGGCGCGGGTGACATTGCTGCTCGCGGCGAGCTTCTCGGCCACCGGCGCGGTGGTGAGTTCGGTGCGCCTGGCCCGGCCCGGGCGGCGCGCAGCGCAACAGGAGGCGGATTGAGTTGCCCGAACAAGGTCCCTACGAGCGTCTCGGCGTCGGCCGGACCGCCAGCGCGGACGAGATCCGCCGCGCCTATCGCAAGCTGGCCAAGCAGAACCACCCGGACCTGAACCCCGGCGACCGGGCGGCCGAAGATCGCTTCAAATCCATTTCCGCCGCCTACGAGCTGCTCTCGGATGCGGAGAAGCGCGCCCGCTACGACCGCGGCGAGATCGACGCGTCCGGCCAGGAGAAGCCGGAGCGGCCCTATTACCGCAGCCACGCCGAGGGCGCCGAGGGCACGCGCTACGGCGCACGTCACCGTCCGCGGAGGCCCGCGGGCGGTGACGGCGATAGCGGCCTCTCGGAAGAGGATCTGGGCGACATCCTCGGCAGCTTTTTCCGCTCCGGCGGCGGCGAGGGAATGCGTTTGCGCGGCCAGGACCATCTCTACCACCTCACGGTCAGCTTCCTCGAAGCCGTCAACGGCGCGACGCGGCGCATCACCCTGCCCGACGGCAAGGACATCGCCGTGCGCATCCCTCCCGGCCTCGCCGAGGGCCAGGTGCTGCGCCTCGCCGGCCAGGGCGGGACCGGCCTCAATGGCGGCCCGCCGGGCGACGCGCTGGTGGAGATCGCGGTCGCACCGCATCCGCACTTCCGCCGCGAGGGCGGCGACATCCATCTCGAGCTGCCGGTCAGCCTCAAGGAGGCGGTGCTCGGCGCCAAGATCGACGTGCCCACCGTCGCCGGGCGCGTCAGCCTCGCCATTCCTCCCGGCTCGGACAGCGGCACCCGCCTGCGCCTGCGCGGGCGCGGCGTGCCGGCCCATGGCGGCAGACCGGCGGGCGACCAGTACGTGACGCTGAAGGTCAGCATCGGCGCCGCCGACACGGCTCTGACGGAATTCCTGCGCGGCTGGTCGCCGTCCGAGGCCGCCGATCCGCGCCGCCATCTGACGGAGGGGGCATGATCACCGAGCAAACCGTCTGCACCCTCGTCGTGGGGCTCGATCCCGACGCCCTGGCCCGCTGGATCGAGGCCGCCTGGGTGCGGCCCGAGCGCCACGCCGGCGGCTTCGTGTTCCGCGAGATCGACCTCGCCCGGGTGCGGCTGATCCACGAACTCACCGCCGATCTCGCCATCGACGAGGAGACGCTGCCGGTGGTGCTGGGCCTGCTCGACGAGGTGCACGCGCTGCGGCGGCAGCTGCGTCTGGTCTGCGGCGCGATCGAGACCGC
Organism: Pseudomonadota bacterium; assembly: GCA_021815825.1. GTDB lineage: Bacteria > Pseudomonadota > Alphaproteobacteria > Acetobacterales > Acetobacteraceae > JAJZVV01. The sequence continues at coordinate 2,463 of JAKAZO010000110.1, read as the reverse complement.
CGGCCCGCCCGGGCTGCGGCGCGAGATCGCCGAACGGCTCGCGCGCGCCGGGCACGCGATGGACGACCCCTGAACCACGGCAGCGCCCCGGATCGCGGCCTGGGCGGATTCCTCCACGCCGAACGCGTCGGCGGCGCCCTGCTCGTCGCCGGGTCGGCCGCATCGCTGATCTGGGCCAATACCGCGGCCGCCGGGCTGCTGGAGTCGTTCAAGGCCCTGCCGCTTGCCGGGACGAGCCTGCTCGGGTGGATCAATGAGGGCCTGATGAGCCTGTTCTTCCTGCTCGTCTCGCTCGAGATCCGCCGCGAGATGAGCACGGGGGCGCTGGCCTCGCCGCGGCTCGCGGTGGCGCCGGCGCTGGCCGCGGCAGGCGGGGCGGTGCTGCCGGTGGCGCTCTATCTCGCGCTCACCTGGCGCGATCCGGCAGCGCGCCAGGGCTGGGCCGTGCCGCTGGCGACGGACATCGCCTTCTCCCTCGCCGTGCTTCGCCTCGCCGGCCGCGGCGTGCCGGAGTCGCTGGCGGCGTTCATGTCCGCGCTCGCCATCATCGACGATCTCATCGCCATCGCGGTGATCGCGGTCGCGTTCGGCCACGACGTCGCCCCGCTGCCGCTGGGCGCCGTGGCAGTTCTGTGGGTGGCCCTGCGTTGGCTGGGGCCGCGCTTGCCCGATGCGCTCGGATGGGCCGCGATCCTGGCCGGCTTCCTCGGGCTCTGGCTGCTGTTCCGCGCCAGTTCCCTGCATCCGACGCTGGCCGGCGTGGCGCTCGCCTTCGCCGTGCCCGCCGCGCAGACCGCCCGCCTGGAGTGGTCACTCGGCTGGATCGTTGCGCTCGTGGTGCTGCCGCTGTTCGGCCTCGCCAATGCCGGGGTCGGCCTGGGCGGGCGCGGGGGCGGAAGCGGAGGCTGGGCCGATCCCGTTGCGCTCGGCATTCTCGCCGGGCTGCTGGTGGGCAAACCCATCGGCGTGTTCGCCACGACCCAACTCGCCATCCGGCTCGGGCTGGTGCGCCTCGCCCCGGACATCCGGCCGATCCATCTGCTCGGCGGCGCCGGCCTGTGCGGCATCGGCTTCACCATGAGCCTGTTCATCGGCGACCTCGCCTTCGCCGATCCCGCCTTGCTGGCGCAGGCCAAGCGTGCGGTCTTCGCCGGATCGGCCCTCGCCGCGCTCGGCGGGCTGGCGACCCTGGCCCTGGCGCGGAGCCGCCAGGATCAGGCGTGAACGTGACGGGCGCGACGCCTCAGGGCAGCAGGCCGACGATGATATCGCCGCGCCGCGCCGCCTGCGGGGAGGCAACATCGGCGCCGACCGCGGGCGGGCGAACGGCGATGCGCTTGGCATCGACACCGTCGGCCGCGAGTTCCTTCACCAGCGCGTCGGCGCGCAGCCGCGCCATGCGCGCCGCATCGGCCGCGCCAAGGGCGGGGTCGCCATATCCGGTGACTGCGACCGGGGCGAGCGGGTAGACCTTCGCATAGGCAGCGGCGTCGGCGACGATCGTCCGCGCCGGGCTATCCAGCACGGCGCTGTTCGGGGCGAAGAACACGAAATACGGGTGTGACGGCGGCATCTGCTGCGCCGTGAGGTCGCAGCCGGCGAGAAACGGCAGGACCGCCAGCAGCATCAGTCCCGGCGAGCGTCGTCGCAGCACGGCAGTTCCCCCTGTTCCTGGTCCTCGAAGGCCCCCAACAAAGAGGCCGCGACGGCGGGCGTCAACCCATGCGGGACGGTTCTTCATCGAGGCGTTTCCAACAGCAAGGCGCGCAACCGTGCCAGGCGCGGCGCATCGAGGCCGAGCCTGGCCTCCAGATACTGCTCGATCGAGCCGAATTCGGCGCGCAGAGCCTCGAACGCGTATTCCAGCAGGTCCGGATGCACGCGCAGCATCACCTCCGCCACCGGCGGCGGCAGCGCGTGCGCCAGCGACGCCTCCGCCCGCCAGAGCCGGTTGGTGGCGAGGTAGTCCTCCAGCACACTCTCCCACGGCACGTCGAGCGCCGTCAGGATGAGGGCGGCGCCGAAGCCAGTGCGGTCCTTGCCGGCCGAGCAGTGGAACAGCAGGGGGGCGCCATCCTCGTCGAGCAGCAGGTCGAACACCCGCCGGTAATGCGCGTGCCAGTCCATGGCATAGGAAAGATAGGCCTTGCGCATCAGGCTCAGCACATCCTCCCCGGTCGCCTCGCGGGTCGCCAGGATGTCGGCCAGCGAGGCGCCGATGCGCGGCTCGATGGGCAGGGAATGGACCGCGACATCCAGCCCGTCCAGGCGCGAGGGGGCGCGGGCGCGTTCCTTCACGCCGCGGAAGTCGCACACCGCGCGCAGGCCGAGGCCGGCCAGGCGCTGCTGATCGGAATCCGTCAGCCGGTCCAGCGCGGCGCCGCGGAAGATGCGGCCGAAGCACACGCGCGCGCCGCCGCGCGTCGTCCAGCCGCCGAGATCGCGGACATTGCTGGCACCCTC
>JAKAZO010000109.1 GCA_021815825.1 Pseudomonadota bacterium | reverse complement strand
CTCCGCCGCCGCGCGAATCGCCGCGCTGTTCACCATTTTCGGGCGGCGAGACGCCCGTCGGCTACTCCGCCGCCGCGCGAATCGCCGCCCCGGCCGCGAGCGGGCACAGCGGTGCCGCCAGCGCCAGCACCGCGGCGAGCAGCAGCAGGTGCGGCCGGGGTGAAAGGCCGGTGGCCGCGGCCTCCACCGCGCCGGCGCCGAAAATGAGCACCGGCATCGCCAGCGGCAGCACCAGCAGCGGCAACAGCACGCCGCCGCGCCGCGCGCCAAGCACGATCGCCGCGCCCGCGGTGCCGAGCAGGGAGAGCACCAGCGTGCCGGGCAGCAACCCGGCCAGCAGCACCGGCAGCAGCTCCGCCTTCAGCCGCAGCATCAGCGCGATCGGCGCGGCGGCGAGGAGCAGCGGCAGGCCGGTCACCAGCCAATGCGCCGTCGCCTTCACCAGCGCCACCGCCCCGGCCGGCAGGCCGCAGAGCAGCAGCTGGTCGAGCGAGCCGTCCTCGTAATCGGCGCCGAACAGACGTTCGAGCGGCAGCAGCGCGGCGAGCAGGGCGCAGACCCAGACGATCCCCGGCGCGAGGCGGCCGAGCGTCTCCGGCGCCGGCCCGATGGCGAGCGGAAACAGCGCGGCGGCGACGAGGAAAAAGAGCAGCGCCGCCACCGTGTCGGTGCCGTGACGCAGCGACAGGCGCAGTTCGCGCGCCAGCAGGGCGAACACGCTCACTGCAGCGCCAGCGTCGCCGCGCCGGCGAGCGGCAGGGCGAGATGCGTCGCGGCCACCACGGCACCGCCGCGTTCGCGATGGCGCGCGAGCAGCGCGCCGAGCAGGGCGACCGAGGCATCGTCGAGGCCGAGCGTCGGTTCGTCGAGCAGCCAGAGCGGCGCGGCCGAGAGCGCGAGCCTGGCGAGGGCGAGGCGCCGGCGCTGGCCGGCCGAGAGCATGCGCGCCGGCAGCAACGCCAGCCGGCCGAGCCCGAGCGCCTCCAGCGCCGCGCCGACATCGCGCCCGCCCGCCCCAGCCTGGGCCAGGCTGCGCAAATTCTCGGCCACGCCGAGGCCGGGCTTCACCGCGTCCTGATGGCCGAGATAGGCCAGGCGTGTGGCGTGCTCCGCGAGATCGGAAAGGGCATCCTCGCCGCGCCAGAGCAGCGCGCCGGCGGCGGGGCGGACCAGGCCGGCCAGAAGGCGCAGCAATGTGGACTTGCCCGAGCCGTTCGGGCCGACCAGCAGGAGCGCACCACCCGCCTCCAGGCTGAGCGCGAGATCGCGGAAGACGAGCCGTTCGCCGCGGAAGGCGGCGAGCCCGGCGCCGACCAGCAGCGGCGGCTCGACAGGCTGTGGAATCGCCCCGCTCCCCTCTTGTGCGAATGTTGCCCGGCGGGCGGGTATGGTCTAAGCCCCGGCGCGTTGCAATCCACCCAGCAGACAGAGGCGCTCGCCATGAAGACGACCGGGCAGGACAGCCTGAAAACCCGCCGCACCCTCAGCGTCGATGGCAAGGACTACGTCTATTTCTCCATCCCGGAGGCGACCCGCAGCATCGGCGACGTCGCCCGCCTGCCGGTGACGCTGAAAATCCTGCTGGAGAACGTGCTGCGCTTCGAGGACGGGCAAAGCTACACCGTCGACGACGCGAAATCGATCGCCGGCTGGCTGGCGAAGGCCGGCTCGACCAAGGAAGTGCCGTTCCGTCCGGCGCGCATCCTGATGCAGGATTTCACCGGCGTACCCGCGGTCGTCGATCTCGCGGCGATGCGCGACGGCATCACGCGTCTCGGCGGCGATCCGCAGAAGGTGAACCCGCTGGTGCCGGTGGATCTGGTCATCGACCATTCGGTGATGGTGGACCGGTTCGGCACCGCGGACGCGCTCCAGCGCAATGTCGATCTCGAGTTCGAGCGCAATGGCGAGCGCTACAGCTTCCTGCGCTGGGGCCAGGGGGCGTTCCGCAATTTCCGCGTCGTGCCGCCCGGCACCGGCATCTGCCACCAGGTGAACCTGGAATATCTGGCGCAGGCAGTCTGGACCGCCGAGGCCGACGGCGCCACGCTGGCCTATCCGGACACGCTCTACGGCACCGACAGCCACACCACGATGGTGAACGGGCTGGGCGTGCTCGGCTGGGGCGTCGGCGGCATCGAGGCGGAGGCGGCGATGCTCGGCCAGCCGATCGCCATGCTGATCCCCGACGTCATCGGTTTCCGCCTCACCGGCCGGCTGCCGGAGGGCGCGACGGCGACGGACCTCGTGCTCACCGTGACGCAGATGCTGCGCAGGAAGGGGGTCGTCGGCAAGTTCGTCGAGTTCTTCGGCCCCGCCCTGGCGACGCTCGCGGTCGCCGACCGCGCCACCATCGCCAACATGGCGCCCGAATATGGCGCCACCTGCGGCTTCTTCCCCATCGACCGCGCCGCGATCGAGTATATGCGCCTGACCGGGCGCGACCCGCACCGGCTCGCGCTGGTCGAGGCCTATCTCAAGGCGCAGGGCATGTGGCGCGACGAGGCCTCGCCCGAGCCGGTGTTCAGCGACACCCTGGAGCTCGATCTCGGCACCGTCGTGCCCTCGCTCGCCGGGCCGAAGCGGCCGCAGGACCGGGTGGCGCTGAAGGACGCCGCCACTGCCTTCGCCGCCGAACTCACCAAAGGGCTCGGCGTGCCGGCCAACGATGCCGCCAGGCGCGTCGCCGTCGGCAGCCGGAACTACGAGATCGGCCATGGCGACGTGGTGATCGCGGCGATCACCAGCTGCACCAATACCTCGAACCCGTACGTGATGATCGCCGCCGGCCTCGTGGCGCGCAAGGCGCGCGCGCGCGGGCTCGCGCCGAAACCGTGGGTGAAGACCTCGCTCGCGCCGGGTTCGCAGGTGGTGACGGAATATCTCGCCGCCGCCGGCCTCGATGCCGATCTCGACGCGATCGGCTTCAACACGGTGGGCTACGGCTGCACCACCTGCATCGGCAATTCCGGCCCGCTCGATGACGCCATCGTCGATGCCATCGAGGACAACAAGCTGGTCGCTGTCTCTGTGCTCTCCGGCAACCGCAATTTCGAGGGCCGCGTGCATCCCAACGTACGCGCCAACTATCTCGCCTCGCCGCCGCTCGTCGTCGCCTACGCGCTGCTCGGCACCATGACGGCGGACATCACCACCGCCGCGCTCGGCACCGGCAGCGACGGCAAGCCGGTCTATCTGCGCGACGTCTGGCCGAGCACGCAGGAGATCGCCGATGCGGTCGCCGCTTTCGTGCGGCCGGAACATTTCCGCAAGCGCTACGCCGAGGTCTTCACCGGCCCGGCGCAGTGGCAGGCGATCGCGGTCGAGGGCGGCAGCGCCACCTATCGCTGGTCCGACAGCTCAACTTACGTGAAGAACCCGCCCTATTTCGAGGGCATCACCATGACGCCGCCGGGCGTGGCCGACATCACCGGCGCGCGCGCACTCGCCGTGCTCGGCGATTCCATCACCACCGACCACATCAGCCCCGCCGGCAGCATCAAGAAGGATTCGCCGGCCGGCGAGTATCTGCTGCAGCGCCAGATCCTGCAGAAGGATTTCAACAGCTACGGGGCGCGGCGCGGCAACCACGAGGTGATGATGCGCGGTACCTTCGCCAACATCCGCATCCGCAACGAGATGCTGAGCGGCGTCGAGGGCGGCATGACGAAGCATTACCCGTCCGGCGACACGCTGCCGATCTACGACGCGGCGATGCGCTACGCGGCGGAGAAGGTGCCGCTGGTGGTGTTCGGCGGCAAGGAGTACGGCACCGGCTCCTCGCGCGACTGGGCGGCGAAGGGCACCATGCTGCTTGGCGTGAAGGCGGTCATCGCCGAGAGCTTCGAGCGCATCCACCGCTCCAACCTGGTTGGCATGGGCATCCTGCCGGTGACGTTCAAGGACGGCATGGACCGCAGGCAGCTCGGCCTCACCGGGACGGAAAGCTTCGACATTCGCGGCCTGGACCGTCTCGCCCCGCGCATGGATCTGACCCTGGTGATCCACCGCGCGGACGGCAAGCGCGACGAGGTTCCGGTGCTCTGCCGCGTCGATACGCTCGACGAGGTCGCCTACATGCGCCACGGCGGCATCCTCCACTACGTGCTCCGTGGCATGGCGGCCTAGCATCCCCGGGTTCCAAGGGCCTCGCGGCCCTTGGTGGGCGGGTGCGGCGGGCAAGGCCGTCCGGCGGCTGCGCGATCTGATCGCCGCCCCCACCGAGGACCTCTCCCGCCTTCCGATCGCGCTCGATCTGCGCGCGATCAGCCTCGCCGAAGGCGTCCGCGCGGCCCTCTCCACCGCGGCGATCGTGGCGCTGAACGGCTGGCTTCAACAGCCGGCGCTGATGCTCTCCGCGCTCGCCGCGCTGTTCACCTGCTTCTGCGACCCCGGCGGGCCGGTGCGTCGCCGCGTGCCGGCGCTGTTCAGCTTCGCCGTTCTGGGCGCAGCCGTGCATGCCGGTTTCGGCCTCGCGCGCGGCCTCGGCATCGCGGCGATCCCGCTGGCCGCGTTCGGCGTCTTCTGCAACGGCTTCGCGCGCATCTACGGCCAGCCGGCGATGCTGGTCGGCAATCTGCTCACCGTCGTGCTGGTGCTGGCGCTGGACCGCCCGCTCCCCGACCTGGGCGCGGCGGCGGAGGACGCGGGCGCGTTCCTCGCCGGCAGCCTGTGGGCGGTGCTGCTGACCCTGGTGATCTGGCGGCTGCACCCGTACCGCCCCGCGCGGCGGGCGGTGGCGCTGGTCTATCGCGCGCTTGCGGACATGGCCGCGGACATGCGGCGCCGCGGCGGCGAGGCGGCGGCGTGGGAAGCGCACGCGCGGGCGCATCGGCGGCGCGTGCGCGACAGTCTGGAGGCAGCCCGCACGGTGGTGCAGGACACGCTGCGCGCGCGCGGCGGCGGCGCGACGCTGCGCGCCGCGCAGAGCCTGATCCGCCTCGAAGCCGCGGAGCAGATGTTCGGCGCCCTCATCGCGCTCAGCGTGCTGCTGGAGGAAACCCCGCCCGAGCCGGTGCGCGCGGCGGCGGACCGGATGCTGCGCCGCCTGCCGCCGGTGCTGATCACCCTGGCGCGCTCCATCCTCGCCGACAGCCTGCCGCCGCTGGAGCGGCTGGACCGCAGCATCAGCGCCATCGGCGCGACGGCGGGCAGCCCGGCGCTGCACCGCATCGCCGAGGCCATCACCGAGCGGCTGCGCATCGCGGTGACCCTGGCCACTACCGGGCTCGCCATACCGGGCGCGCCGATCGACGAAGCGCCACGCTCGCGTGTCGAGATGCTCGCCGGCCCGTTGCGGGCCAACCTGAACCGCCGCTCCGCAGCGCTGCGCCACGCCGCGCGGGCAGCGGTGGTGCTGGTGCCGGGGCTCGCCATCACCTTCGCCTGGCAGGGCCAGTACCAGCACTGGCTGACCATCACCATGGTGATGACGCTGCAGCCCTTCTACGCCACCACGGTGCAGCGGGCGCTGGAACGGATCGGCGGCACCGTGCTCGGCGGCATGTTCGCCGCCGTTCTCGCCACCATCTGCCGCACGCCGGAGGCGATCGCCGCGGCGCTGTTCCCGCTGGCGATGGCCGCGCTCTCGGTGCGCGCGGCGAGCTTCGGGCTGTTCATGGCGCTGCTGACGCCGCTGGTCGTGCTGCTGTCCGAACTCGGCCAGCCCGGCAGCTCGGAACTGCAGATCGCGCTGATGCGCGCGCTCTACACCGCCATCGGCGGCAGCCTCGCGGTGCTCGGCAACCTGCTGCTATGGCCGAGCTGGGAACCGGAGCGCCTGGCCGGGGAGCTGGCCAACGCGATCGCGGCCCATGCGCGCTATGCCGAGGCCGAACTCAGCCTGCTGCTCGGCGAGGCGGACGCGGCTTCGGTGGAGCAGGCGCGTCGCGGCGCCGGCGTCGCCACCAACAATCTGGAAGCGACGCTCACCCGCGCCTTGCAGGAGCCGGGACGGGAGCGGCGCGAGCGGGTGCAGACGGTGATGCTGGTGGACGCCGCCCTGCGACGCATGGCCGGGCGGCTCTCGGCGATCCATCTGGACCGCGCCGCACCCGGCGCGGAGAGCCGCGCCGAACTCGCCGCCTGGCGCGCCTGGATCACGGATGCGATGGCGGGCCTGGCCGCGCCGACCCCGGCCCTGCCGCCGGAGCGGCCGAAACTGCCCGAAGGCCCGCTCGGCGAGCGTCTCGCGCGCATCGCCCGCCAGATCGCGCTGATGGAAGGCGCCCTGGCGCGCGTCACCGGGCCGGCCGAGGCAGAGCCCGCCTGAGCTCAGGCGCGCGGCATGACCGGCGCGAGCCGCCCGCCCATGCGCAGCGGCTCGACGCGGCGGGCGAGCCCGGTGGAATCGTCGGTTTCGACGAACAGACCGCAGACCGTCGCCTCACCCTCCGCCGGCGCCAGGCGCTCGCCCGGCAGCTTGCGCCAGAAGCGCGCCGCCGCGCCCTCCTTCGCCATGCCGATGACGCTGTCATAGTCGCCGCACATGCCGGCGTCGCTCTGATAGGCGGTGCCGCCGGGCAGGATCTGGTGGTCGGACGTGGGGCAATGGGTATGGGTTCCGACGACGAGGGAGACCGCGCCATCGAAGGAATGGGCGTAGGCCATCTTCTCGCTCGTCGCCTCGGCATGGAAATCGACGATGATGGCGTTGACGCTGGCGCCGAGCCGGTAGCGGGCGAGCAGTTCGGCGCTGGTGCGGAAGGGACAGTCCAGCGGGTCCATGAACAGCCTTCCCATGGCATTGACCACCAGCGCGCGGCGCCCGTCGGCCAGCGTGACCTCCGCGCTACCGGCCCCGGGCGTGCCGGGGGGAAAGTTCAACGGCCGGATCACCCGCTTTTCGGTCGCCAGGAAGGGAATGATCTCGCGCCGGTCCCAGGCGTGGTTGCCGAGCGTGAGAACGTCCGCCCCGGCGTCGAACAGCACGCGCGCCATCTCGGGGGCGAGGCCGAAACCGTGGCTGGCATTCTCGGCGTTGACCACCGCCAGCTCGACCCCGAGGCCGGCGCGCAGGCCCGGCAAGGACGCAGCGACCGCGTCGCGGCCGCTGCGCCCGACGATGTCGCCCAGAAACAGGATCCGCATGCGTCGTTCAGTCCGTGTCGCACTCGATGATGCCGCGCTCGGTGGCGACGGCGGGCAGGCGGACGTCATGCGCCTCCATCGGCACCGCGTCCACCTCCTGCGCGGCGAAGGCGCAGCCGATGGCGGCGGCACGCGGATAGAGCCGGAGCGTACGGTCGTAGAAGCCGGCGCCATAGCCGAGCCGCCCGCCGCGCCGGTCGAAGGCGAGCAACGGCACCAGGATCACGTCCGGCGGCGGTGCCGGCAGGCCGCCCTGCGGGTGCAGCGTGCCGAAACTGCCGGCCTCGAGCGGTGCGCCGGGCGTCCAGAGGCGGAATTCGAGCGGCTCGCCGCGCCGCACGGTGCGCGGCAGAAGCACGGCATGCCCCCGCGCCGCAAGCATGGCGAGCAGCGGGCGAAGGTCGATCTCTCCTGGCAACGGCCAGACCCCGGCCACCACCGCACCCGCCGGCGGCGCACGTTCGCCCAGCAGCCGCTCCCCGAGGGCCACGCCAAGCGCGGGGTCACACTGGCGCCGCCGCGCCCGCGCCGCCTGGCGCATGGCACGCTTGTCGGAACGGAGCGTCGCGGGCGAGGGTTCGGGCGGGCTGATTCGGGTCATCTGCGGGTCGATGTGCGGAGCCACCCTGGCCGTTGGCGTTTTCATCCTCCCAAGGCCTGCGTGTGCAGGTGGGCGCCAGATACCGTGACCACGGCCACGGCAGAGCCAGCCCCCTTGGGGAATGCTTACTGGCCCCGGGGATAAAGTACCTGACGTACCGGGCAGCCCCGCACCCTTCATGTAGGCCCGGATGGGGGCGGGCTCAAGCTTTGGTTTGCAACCGCGCT
>JAKAZO010000108.1 GCA_021815825.1 Pseudomonadota bacterium | reverse complement strand
TCGAGGTCTCCGTGGGCCTGCGCCAGGGCGAGTCCGGTTCCGGCGCCGGCCGCCTCGAGCACTGTACCCGCCCCGGCACGCTCACGCAGGAGCGCCGCCAGACCGGCGCGCACCACCGGATGGTCATCGACGATAAGCAACGCGATGGGCCGGTCGCCTATTCGTCTCCCTCCCGACATCGGCGTGACCTCTGAAGACATCGCGCGGTTGCAATGCACGCATCTGAACGCGATTCAATCGTCGCGAGGCGATCGTTGGATACCGGGAGGTTTGACTAAATATTAATTTAGTACCCACGGAAGAGGGTAGAGCGGGTACGCTCACCCGCAGGGATTCCGCCACCGATCCCGGGATGCAAAGAAGTCCCTGCCGGGCATCAAACCCGGCAGGGAAAGTCAACAGGGAGGCTTCACGTCTGGGAGACGAAGGGAGGATATCCCGGTCTAGCCAGGGTGGCTAGACGATGGCGCATCTGGCTCGAAGCGCGAACAATCCACAAACACACCACTTAAGGTTGTATACCTTACACGCCCCCGTATTACGATTGCATAAAACGCATGTCAGTTATGCGAAAATAGAATATCTACGGGCTCAGCCCATCTCCGCCAGCCGGGCCAGCAGGAAATCGCGGAACACAGCCACACGCTTGGAATTGCGCAGCTCCTCCGGATAAACGAAATAGATGTCCACTTTCGGCGAGGGCACATCTGGCAGCAAGCGCACCAGCCCCTCGGTTTCCGTGGCGAGATAGTCCGGCAGCGCGCCGATCCCAAGCCCGGAGCGCACCGCCAGCAGGATCGCGTGGGTGCTGTTGACTTCGAGCAGCGCGCCCCGCGGGGGGCCCTCGTGGCCCAGCTCCGCGAGCCAGTTCACGTTCGGCACCGGCGGATGATAATTGCCGAAGAGAATGAAGCGGTGCCCTTCGAGCTCGGCCGGCGTGCGCGGCGTGCCGTGCTTCTCGAGGTAAGCGGGGGCGGCGCAGAGATGCATCTGCATCGACAGCAGATGACGCTGCACGAGGTCGGGCTGGCGCGGCGGGTGCATGCGGATGGCGACGTCCGCCTCGCGCATGGCGAGATCGAGATCGGTATCGTCGAGGATCAGGCTGACGGAAATCTCGGGATAGGCTTCCAGGAACGCATGCAGGCGCGGGGCGAGCCAATGCGAGCCGAAGCCGACTGTGGTCGTAATCTTGAGCCGCCCGGAGGGCTTCTCCTTGCTCTCGGTCAGCAGCGCCTCGGTCATCGCCAGCTTGGCGAACACCTCGCGCACCGTGTGGAACAGGCTCTCGCCCTGCTCGGTGAGAATCAGTCCGCGGGCATGGCGGTGGAACAGCGGCACCTGCAGTGATTCCTCGAGCGCCGAAATCTGCCGCGACACCGCCGACTGGCTGAGATTGAGCGTATCCCCGGCATGGGTGAAACTGCCGGCCTCCGCCACGGCGTGGAACACGCGCAGCTTATCCCAGTCCATGGTCAGGACATTCGCATGCGCCCCCGCCGAGCGCCGATTCGCTTCCATCAACCCCGCCCCATCCGTCATTTGCCCGGGCGCGTGGGGCCCGAAGCGCGTTGCTGTCACTGCGCCGCCATGCTCGGCGTGTCCGCCAGCGCCGCCAGGAATTTCTCAGCCTCGAGCGCGGCCATGCAGCCGGTGCCCGCGGCCGTGACCGCCTGACGGAAAACCTTGTCCTGCACGTCCCCCGCGGCAAACACGCCAGGAACCGAAGTGCGCGTGCTGCCAGGCGTCGTGAGCACGTAGCCCTCGGCGTCCATGCCAACCTGGCCGGCGAAAATAGCCGTGGTCGGACTGTGGCCGATGGCGATGAATACCCCGTCCACGGCGAGCTCCCGCATCTCGCCGCTCACCCGATCCCGCAGCCGCAATCCGCGCACCGTCTCCGGACTGCCGCTGCCGAGGATCTCCTCGACCACCGCGTTCCAGACGACGCTGATTTTCGGGTTGGCGAACAGGCGCTGCTGCAGGATCTGTTCCGCGCGCAGCCGATCCCGGCGATGGATCAGTGTCACCGTTTCGGCGTGATGGGTGAGGTAGAGCGCCTCCTCGACCGCGGTGTTGCCGCCACCGATGACCGCGACGCGCTTGCCGCGGAAGAAGAATCCGTCACAGGTCGCGCAGGCGGAAACCCCCGCGCCGGCCAGGCGCTGCTCGGAGGGCAGGCCAAGCCAGCGCGCCTGGGCCCCGGTCGCGATGATCACCGCATCGGCGCGGTAGATGTCCCCCGAATCGGCCTCGACGCGGAACGGCCGGGCAGAAAAATCGACCGCGCGGGCCAGGTCGTTGACGATCCGCGTGCCGACATGCGCGGCCTGCGCTTCCATCTGCTCCATCAGCCACGGCCCCTGGATGACCTCGGCAAAGCCGGGATAGTTCTCGACGTCCGTGGTGATCGTGAGCTGGCCGCCGGGCTGCAGTCCGGTGAGAAGAAGCGGCGACAACCCCGCCCGAGCGGCGTAGATCGCCGCCGTGTAGCCGGCTGGGCCGGCGCCGATGATCAGGACGCGACTATGTTCGTGCTGAGGCATGCAATTTGCGCTTACGTTGCGTGACCGATAAGCATACCGGCCTGCGCGCCCGGGAGGCAAGCGGGGGAGCGGCCCTATCGGCCTATCCGACGTTGTCTGCCGCCGGCTCCCCGTCCTCGGCCGTCCCCTCCGCCTCCCGCTTCAATCGGCGGAAGCTTCGCAGCGAGAACGGCAACATGGCGAGATAGAGCAGCCCCGCCGCGGCCAGCGCCGCCCAGGGGTCGGCGACCAGAATGGCGGCAAACGTGCCGGTGCCCAGCAGCAGCGGCAGCACGTAGTGGCTCGGTACCTTGAAGTTCTTGAAGCTCCACACCGGCAGCGTGGACACGAGCAGCCCGGCCGTGCCAACCAGCACGGCGGCCGTGAAGAGCGGGAACCGCGCGGCCGCCAACAGCCAGTTCCACCCGAGGGCCTGCGCCTCCAGGCCGACAAAGAGCGGAAACAGGGCCAAACCCGCCCCGGCCGGGGCGGGGACCCCGGTGAAAAAATTATACGTGTAGGCCGGCGTCGGCCCGCTCTCCAACGCCGCGTTGAACCGCGCCAGGCGCAGCGCCATGCAGACGGCGAAAATCACGCAGGGGATGAAGCCATAGCCGTGCGCACCGCGCAGCGACCAGAGATAAAGCACCAGTGCGGGCGCGACGCCGAAGCAGAGGAAGTCGGCCAGGCTGTCGAACTCGGCGCCGAACCGGGTCACCGCCTTCAGCAGCCGCGCCAGCCGCCCGTCCAGCCCATCGATGAAGCCGGCCAGCACGATCATGGCGGCGGCGCGACCGAATGCCTCGTCCAGGGCGAAGCGGATGGCGGTGAGCCCGGCGCAGAGCCCGAGCAATGTCATCAGATTAGGGATGATGCGGTTGAACGACGGCCCCTTGATCCGCGGGCGATTGCGCGCGCGCAGGCGCCGTTGCAGTCGGCGCAGCCGGGCCTCGGATCGGCCGCCGGGGTCATCCATGCGCTTATCCACGGCCGACCGGCGGCAACTCGGCGATCACCGTCTCTCCGCCGATCATCGTCTGGCCGAGCGCCACGCGCGGGCTGACACCTGCGGGCAGATAGATGTCCGTACGGCTGCCGAACCGGATGATGCCGAAGCGCGCGCCCGCTTGCACCGCGTCGCCCTCGCGAACGTCGCAGACGATCCGGCGGGCGAGGAGGCCGGCGATCTGAACCACGGCGATCTCGCGCCCGTCGGCTAGCCGGATCGCCAGCGCATTGCGCTCGTTCGCCTCCGCCGCCCCGGCGCTGGCGGCGTCATGAAAGCGGCCGTGCCGATAGGCGATGCGGGTGATGGTACCATCCACCGGCACCCGGTTCACGTGCACATCGACCAGCGAGAGAAAGACGCCGACCCGCCAGCGCGGCGCGTCGCCAAGCCCGAGTTCGGGCGGCGGCGGCACCGGGCCAAGCGCGATGACCTTGCCATCCGACGGCGCCAGCACCGCCTCCGACCGCCCAGGCGGCACGCGCTCAGGATCACGGAAGAAATAGAGGCAGAAAGCGGCGAACAGCAGCCCGATCCAGGCCAGCCAGTGGGACAAAAAAAGCCCGACCACGAACGCCACGACCCCGCCGAGAATGAACGGTCGCCCGGCCGGATGCGGCGGCGCGAGCACGAGGCGGACAGTATCGGCAAGGGCCATGCGGAACTCGACTGCGCTGCTGCGGGATGGCGTGTTTATGGATGCTTCACCCGTAGCGGACAAGACTCTGCGCTGCTACCCGAACGCCGGAGCCCTTGATGCCGCTGGACGCCGCCATTCCGCTCGGACCGTTCCTGGTCGACCGCGCTGGACATCTGCACCTGCGCGAGCCGCATCTGCGCCCGCGGATCGCGTTCGCCTGGCGCGGCCGGCCCATCGTCGGCCGGCTTCAGGATGGGCGGCTCGAGATCGAGGCCGTGCTCGGCCGCATCCCGAGCACCGCGGATGGGAGCCCGGAGCGGCGCGCCGCCCTGTTCGCCATGCTGCGCCGCCTGGCGCCGGATCTGCCGCATGGCTGGCACGCTCACCTGCTGCCCGACCACCGGCTGACCCTGGAAACCGCGGACCGCATGCCGATGCCGATCCGCATATCGGCGTTGGTGGGCGCGCTCACCAACGCCGTGCTGGTCCTCGCGCCCTATCTCGATTTGTTCGAGGAATGCGGCCTCGCGGCTGGCGGCACCGTCAGCACCTGCCCGGGATAGATACGCCGCGGGTCGCGGATATGGCTGCGATTGGCGCGATAGATCACGGCATAGCGCGCACCCGTCCCATAGACGCGATAGGCCAGCTTCCACAGATTCTCGCCAGGCTGCACGATCACTTGGCCCGGGGCCAAGGTTGGAGCCGGCTTCAGCGCCTCGCGCTGGAACGGCACTTCCACGCGCGCCAGCACCCGTCCCTGGCTGTCCAGCTCGTCGACACGGAGCTGATGCGGGCCGGCCGGCACTGCCACGCGCGGGGTCAGCATCCAGGCGCCCTGACTATCGGTCTCGGTATCTCCGGCAAGCTGATTGTCGACATAGAGCCGCACGGGCGCGCCGTGGAGCGCATGGCCACCGAAGCGGATCGCGCCGCTGTCGTCATATTCCACCACCTGGAGCTCGACCGGCGTGTGCTCGGTGTCGGCGGACGTTTGCGACGATTTGGCCTCCTTGGAAGCGCCCTCCTTCAATTCCGGCACCTGCAGCACCCGTAGCCCGGCCCCGGGAAGGGCCGGCGTCCCGCTCGCCGTGGCGCTCGTCGGCGCGGTTTGGGGCGAGCCAGGCGGCGCGGCGATCGGCGCCTCCGGGGCCATCACCACGAGCGGCCCGGCGGGCGGCTTTTCGCCAGGGCCGCGCTCGGCGACGGCGACCATCACCGTCGCCGCTCCACGGATTTCGCCGCCGCCTGGCGTGCCGGCGACCAAGCTCAGTGTATGGCCGCCGGGTGCCAGGGGGGTCGCCGGCGTGAAGGCCCATTGCCCATCCGGATCCGCCCGGACATGGCCGAGCTCACGCCCGCCGTCGCGGATCGCCAGGTCGGCGTTCGCTGGACCGCGGCCCGCCATCACCGCGTAGCCCTGGGCATCGACGCGGACGATGTCGAAGCTCGGTGCCTCGGGCGCGGCCACGCCTGGCTTGGTGGCCTCGGCGCGCGCGGGAGCGGGCGGCGCCAAGGCGGGCCGCGCTGTCGCCGGGGCGGGTGTCGCCGGGGCGGGTGTCGTTGTAGCCGGCGTCGTTGTAGCCGGCGGGACGGATGCGGTCGCGACGGGCTGAGGCGGCGTCGCTCGGGCCGTGGCAGGCAGCGGCGCGGTGGGCGGACCAACAGAGGGAGCCGACGGGGACGCAGCCGCAGGGGGTGCAGCCGCAGGGGGTGCAGCCGCCGGGGGCGCCGGCGGAGGGGGCGAAGTCTCGGCCTCCTCCTGTTCGCTGTCCTGGGTGTCGCTCTGGAAAAAGGGCCAGGCCACGTAAACGCCGAGGCCGACCGCCAGGACAGCGACGGCTAGGGAAACGAGCCAGCGGCGCGGCGCGGTGGGCGGGATCGGCGGCTGGGGAGGTGATTCGACGTCGGACATATGTACGACGCTAAAGCAGATCCGTGGCCAGTGAAATCGGCAGACGCGCGGAAAATGACCGCACCACCACCGGAAGTTCAGCGCAGCCCGGCGAGAGCGGCGAGCGCGTAGACGAGGAAGGCCACCATGGCGAGCGCGAGCAGCGCCGCCAGCGCCGACGCCAGGCCGCCGGTCCGACGCAGGCGTGGTGTGAGGCGAGAGGCGAGCCAGGCGGTCGCAAGCGGCGCCAGGATCGCAGCGTCTACCGGTCCCACGCGCCCATGCGTCAATCGGCCTGCGAACACGGAAGCCGCGCCCGCGACGGCGCCGATGCCCGCGGCCGGCGGCCACTGCGCCAGCGCCCGCCCAGGCGCCGCCAGCCCGCCGAGCACGGCGCCGGCGGGAACCAGCGCCAGCAGCGGCCAGAGCGGCGGCGCGGCCAGCGCGTGCAGCGCCGCCGCCAACGCGACCGACGAGGCCGCCACCCGCCACGGGTCGGCCTCCGCAAGGCCCAGCGAAGCGGCGGCCGTCGTCGCGGTGATGATGGCGATGCCCGGCAGCGCGGACGCCACGTGCGCGCCCGCCCCCAGCAGCCACCAGCCGGCAATCAGGGCAAAGACCACGAGCAACGGCCGCCGCAGCCTCGCCAGCACCGGCGAGGCGCCGAGCCCGGTCAGCACCTCGATCAGCAGCGCCAGCGCCGGCAACCGCTCCGGCACCGTCCGTGCGAGCAGGCTGGCGCCAACCAGCACCGACCAGCCGGCTGCCAATCCCAATCCCGAGGCGGCCTGCTCCAGCCGGCGCAGGCGCAACATCCGCCCGAGCAGCACGATCGCCAGCGCCACCATGGCTGCCACCAGCACCGCGCGCCAATCGCGGCCGAGTTGCGGCGGAAACGCGCGAAGCCAGGCGAAATGGCTGGACATGGCGGCGGGGATTGCGCGGGCGCCGCCTCTTCGTCAAGGAGGGGACGCATAACGAGGGAGCGCGGCGTGTCGGGGCGAAGCGGACGGGAATTGCGGCTGTCGATGCGGGTGTGGGACACGCCGATTCGACTGTTCCACTGGTCGCTGGTGGCGCTGGTGGCCGGTTGCTATGCGAGCCAGCAACTCTATTGGATGGAGCTGCACGCGCTTTGCGGCTATGGCGTCCTCGCCCTGCTCGTATTCCGTGTGGCGTGGGGCTTCTTCGGCAGCGAGACGGCACGTTTCGCCCGTTTCCTCGCCGGCCCGCGCGCCGCCCTTTCCCATCTCGCCCGCCTTTTCCGCCGCGAGCCGGATCTGCAGATCGGCCACAACGCCGCCGGCGGCTGGATGGTCGTCGCGCTGCTGGCCCTGCTGACAGGCGAGACCGTGAGCGGCCTATTCAGCAACGACGACGTCGCCGCGACCGGCCCGCTGGCCAAATACGTCGCCAAGCCGACCAGCGACTTGCTCAGCGGGCTGCACGATCTCGGGTGGGACATCCTGCTTGGTGCGATCGGGCTGCATGTCCTGGCGATCGCGGTCTACGCCGTGGTCAAGCGGCAGGATCTGGTCCGCCCGATGATCACCGGCAAAAAGCGGCTGCCGGCGACACTCCGCCCGCCGCGCCAAGCCAACCCTGCCCTGGCAGCCGCCTCCCTCGCCGCCGGGCTCGCCCTCGCCGCCGCGATCGCGTGGCTTGCCTAGAGACCCCCGATCCGCACGAGCCGGAGCAGCCGGCAGGCCGCCGCCGCCAACCGATTTGCGCCCGCCGCACAGACTGCTAGTTTGCCGGCGCCGAACGCGGAGGGATGGCCGAGCGGCTTAAGGCGCACGCTTGGAAAGCGTGTGTGCGTTAACAGCGTACCGTGGGTTCGAATCCCACTCCCTCCGCCAC
>JAKAZO010000107.1 GCA_021815825.1 Pseudomonadota bacterium | reverse complement strand
GGCGCGGGACCGCTGGCTGAACCCGCCGGAACTCGTGCGGCGCGAGCCGGAGGTGGTGCCCGGCTTCCCGGACCGCATCCTGCCGCGCGACGCGGCGGCGGCCGCGAAGCTGAAGGACCGCACGCTGACGAAGCTCTACAACACGCGCGGCACGCCGGAAGGCGCGTGGCTGGACAATCTGCACGCGAGCCTGGACGCGGCCGTCGCCGCCGCCTACGGCTGGCCCGCCGATCTGGCCGAGGACGACATCCTGCGCCGGCTGCTGGCGCTCAATCAGACGCGCGCGGCGGCGCCGCGCGAGCCCGCTCGGCCCTGAGATCGGCTCGCGCGCCCCTACCCCGCGGACGCCGGCGCCTTCGCCGCGGCGCGCAGGGCGAATTTCTGGATTTTTCCGGTCGAGGTTTTCGGCAACGGCCCGAAGGTGACGTAGCGCGGGCATTTGTAGCGGGCCATGTTGGCGCGGCAGAATTCGATGATGTCCGCCTCGCTCACCGTGCCCTTCGCCGCCTCGTTCAGCGTCACGAAGGCGTGCGGCACCTCGCCCCATTTCTCGTCCGGGTGCGCCACCACCGCCGCCTCCATCACGCCGGGATGGCGATACAGCGTGTCCTCCACCTCGATGGAAGAGATGTTCTCGCCGCCCGAAATGATGATGTCCTTGGAGCGGTCCTTGATCTCCACGTAGCCGTCCGGGTGCAGCACGGCGAGATCGCCGGAGTGGAACCAGCCGCCGGCGAAGGCAGCCGCCGTCGCCGTCGGGTTCTTCAGGTAGCCCATCATCACCGTGTTGCCGCGCATCATGATCTCGCCGATCGTGGTGGCGTCCGCCGGCACGCGCTGCATGGTCTCGGGGTCCAGCACCGTGACCTCCTCGAGCATCGCGTGCGCGACGCCCTGGCGGGCCATGAACGCCGCCTTCTGCTCGATCGGCAGCTCCGCGACGCCCGGCTGCCAGGCGTTGATCGCCGCCGGGCCGTAGGTCTCGGTGAGGCCGTAGAGGTGGCGCACCTCGAAGCCCAGCGCCTCCATGCGCGAAATCACCGTCGAGGGCGGCGCGGCGCCGCCGGTCATGAAGCGGATGCGGCGGGACGGCGTGCGGCGGATCTCGTCCGGGGCGTGGATGAGCATGGTCATCACCACCGGCGCGCCGCACATGTGCGTCACCCCGTCGCGCTCGATCATGGGAAAGATCGCCGCCGGGTCCACCCGCCGCAGGCAGGCATGCGCCGCCCCGGCCAGCGTCACCGCCCAGGTATAGGTCCAGCCGTTGCAGTGGAACATCGGCAGGGTCCAGAGATAGACCGATTCCGGTGTCAGCCCGTATTCCAGCGCCATCGCGGTGGCGTTGAGATAGGCGCCGCGATGGTGCGTCACCACGCCCTTCGGGTCCGACGTGGTGCCGGAGGTGTAGCCGAGCGCGATCGCGGACCATTCGTCGGCGATCAGGCGCAGCGGATGGGCGGGATCGCCGCCGGCGAGGAACGCCTCGTAGGTCATGGCGCCGACGCGCGGCCCGGGCGGGGCGAGCGCGTCCTCGATGTCGATCACCAGCGGCTTGGTCTCCAGCGCCGCCAGCGCCGCGCCCATGACCGGGGCGAATTCGCGGTCCACCAGCACCACCCGCGCCTCGGAGTGGCGCAGCATGAAGGCGATCATCGCTGCGTCCAGGCGGGTGTTGAGTGCGCACAGCACGGCGCCGGGGCCGGCCAGGGCGACGCCGTAATGCGCCTCCAGCATCGCCGGCGTGTTCGGCGCCATCACCGCCACCGTGTCGCCGCGCCCGACGCCGGCGCGCTCCAGCGCCGAGGCGAGCCGGCGGCAGCGCTCCAGCAGCTGCGCGTAGGTGACGCGCTGCTCGCCGTGGATGACGGCGGTGCGCGCGCCCCACAGCCTGGCGCTGCGCAGCAGGAAGGAGATCGGCGTCAGCGGCACGAAGTTCGCCGGGTTGCGGTCGAGGTCGCGGTCGTAGATCGTGGTATCCGTCATCGGCGTCTCCCCAGGGCGCCGCCATGGACGGCGCGCCGGTGCAGTCTATCGCGCCTCGGCATGCCAGCGAAACTGCCTCGCCGCCGCCAGGAGGAAGCACCGGAATGCACCGCCCCGCCCTGCTCGCCGCCGCTCTCGTCGCCATCGCCGCGCCGGCGGCGGCGCGCATCACCGCGCTCGAGATCACCCACACCGAGCATCCCGCCCTCGGCGGCGCCGCATTCGGCGCCGTGGGCCAGTATGAATGGCTCACCGGCACCGCCCGCGGCGAGCTGGACCCGGCGGATCCGGCCAATGCCGCCATCCAGGACCTCGCGCTCGCGCCGCGCAACGCCGCCGGCCGGGTGGAATATGCGATGGACGTGGCGATCCTGCGCCCCGCCATCCCCGCCCAGGGCAACGGGACGCTGCTCTACGACGTGCTGAACCGCGGCCGGAAGCTGGCCCCGGGCGTGTTCGAGCAGGACTGGCCGGGCTTTCTCGAAGCGCAGGGCTTCACCCTGGTCTGGAGCGGCTGGCAGGGCGATCTGCCGGCCGAGGGCACGCTGATGCGCCTGGCCGCACCGCTCGCCCACGCGCCGGACGGCGGCGTGCTCACCGGCACCGTGCGCAAGGAATACGAGCTGTTCAGCCCCACCGATACGCTCGCCCTGGGCGATACGGATCTCGGCCGCGGCCTCGCCTACCCGGCGGTGATCGCCGAGGCGGCATCGGCGGTGCTGACCGAGCGCGTCCGCCAGGCCGACGCGCCGCAGCGCGTGCCCCGCGCCGAGTGGGAATTCGCCGATTGCCGCACGCGGCCCTTCCCGGGCACTTCGGATGCCACCCGCATCTGCCGCCGCGGCGGCTTCGACACCGACCATGTCTATGAACTGCTCTACACCGCCCGCGACCCGGTGGTGATGGGCATCGGCTTCGCCGCGACGCGCGACCTCGTCGCCTTCCTGCGCGGCGCCACCGCCGACCCGGCCGGCCGGGCCAACCCGCTCGCCGGCAGCGTGCAGCGCGCCATCGCCCATGGCACCTCGCAGAGCGGGCGCTTTCTGCGCAGCTTCCTCGATCTCGGCTTCAACCGCGACGAGCAGGGCCGGCGCGTGTTCGACGCCATGAACATCCACATCGCCGCCGCCAAGCTCGCGCTCAACCAGCGCTTCGCCCAGCCCTCCGCGGCCTCGATGCAGCACGAGGAGCATCTCGCGCCGACGCAGGATGCGCCGCTCGGTTGGGACGCGATTTTGCAGCGGTGCCGGGCGAGCGCGACCTGCCCGCAGATTTTCCAGGAGCTCAGCTCGACGGAATACTGGAACAGCCGCGCCAGCCTGGACACCACCGAGGCCGGCGAGGCGGACGCGGCGCTGCCGCCGGAGGTGCACGCCTATCACGTCTCCTCGACCCAGCACGTGCTCGGCCTGAAGACCACGCCCTGCGCGCTGGCGGGCAACCCGAACGGCATGGCCGAGGTGATGCGCGCGCTGCTGGTGCGGCTACAGGCTCTGCTGGTCGCGGGCACGGCGCCGCCGCCGAGCCGTTATCCGCGCGTCGCCGACGCCACGCTGCTGCCGCCGCCGGCGGACGCCGCCGGCTTCGCCCGCGTGCCGGGCCTGGCCTATGCCGGCCTCGTCAACGACGTGCCGCTGCTGGACCGCGGGCCCGACTTCGACGCCGCGCATGAGTCCGGCGTGCTGCGCGAGCCGCCGCGGCTGCTCCCCGGTGCCGCCCCGCCGGTGCTGGTGCCGGCGCTGGACGCGGATGGCAACGAGACCGGCGGCGTGCGCACCGTGACCCTCGCCGCGCCGCTGGGCACCTATGTCGGGTGGAACCGGCGCCGCGCCGGCTTCGCGGAGGGCGAACTCTGCTACCTCGCCGGCAGCTTCGTGCCGTTCGCGCGCACCGAGGCCGAGCGCCGCGCCGCCTCCGACCCGCGCCCCTCCCTGGCCGAACGCTATGGCGACCATGACGGCTACGTCGCCGCCGTCGCGCGCGCCACGGCCGCGGCCGAGGCGGATGGGTTCCTGCTCGCGCCCGACGCCGAGCGCCTTCGCCGGGACGCCGCCGCGAGCCAGATTTTGAAGTGAGCGCGTAACCGGCCGCACCGCAGCGGCGCATGAACCTGGTGCGCGGAGCTGCGGCCCGGCGGTTCCCCGCCGTCGGGTGATGGCGCGGTCGGCACGGATTGCGTAGAAGGACCGTGACCTTCCCGGGGGGGATCATGGCTGGAGAGCCGCGCGGGCCGGAGTTTTCGGCGCTGATGGCCGCAGCGCAGGATGGTGATCGGCGTGCCTATGGCGAGTTGCTGCGGGCGCTGACGCCCGTGTTGCGGGCCATGGCGCGCCGGCATTGGACCATGGCGCGGGTACAGGACATCGAGGACGTCGTGCAGGAGACCTTGCTCGCCATTCATCAGGCCCGGCACACATTCGATCCCGGGCGGCCGTTCCTGCCCTGGGCGGGCACGATCCTGCGCCATCGCCTTTCCGATGTGCGCCGCGCCGGCCAGCGGCGCGGGCGGCGCGAGACGCCGATCGTGGACGAGCTCCCGGCCCCCGCGCCGAGCGCCGAGCACGCCACCGACGTGCCGACGCTGAGCCGCGCCATCAGCCGCCTGCCGGCGGGTCAGCGCCAGGCGGTGGAGCTCCTGAAGCTCAAGGAAATGTCGCTGCAGGAGGCAGCTTCCGAGAGTGGGCAGAGCGTGGGCGCCCTCAAGGTGGCGATGCACCGGGCGCTGCTGCGCCTGCGCCAACTGCTCGGCGAGGCGGAATGATGGACACCGACCGCCTCATCGATTCGCTCGTCGACGATCTCCGTCCGGTGCGGCGCCTGGCGTCGCCCGGCCGGCGGCTGCTGCGCTGGCTCGCCATCTCGGTCCCGGTCGTGGGCCTGATCGTGCTGGCGATGGGGATCCGCCCGGACCTGCCGCCGATGCTGCTGGAGGTGCCCTTCCTGGCCGAGATCGGCTTCGCCGCGGCGACGGCGCTGACCGCGGGCTGGGCGGCGCTGGCCGCCGGCGTGCCCGGCACCCCGCGCTGGCGGCTGGCCCTGCCGCTGCTGCCACTGGCACTGTGGCTGGCGAGTTTCGCCGGGCACTGGCTGATGGCGGTAAAGATGCGGCACGTGGACGCGCTGGCGGTGCTGTTCGACCCGATGTGCGTGCCGATGATCGCCGAGATCGGCTTCGTGCCGGCGGCGGCGATGGCGGTGATGATCCGCCACGGCGCCGCGGACGGCGTCAAGCCGGCGACGCTGTGGGGCATGCTGGCCGCCACCGCGCTCGCCGATGTCGGGCTGCGCATGGTGCATGGGGTGGACGCGGTGCCCACGGTGATCATCTGGCAGTTCGGCTCCGTCGCGGTATTCTCTGCGCTCGGGCCGATTGCGCTGCCGCGTCTGCTGGCGCCGCGGGCGGCGCTGGCGTGATCCCGACCGGCGCGCTCCCGCGCGCCGGCAAGTGGCTCCACGCGCCAGCATCCCTGGGGGAGACGCTCCGATGACAATGACGAATCGCATGGCCGCCGAGTTCCTTGGAACCTTCTGGCTCACCTTCGGCGGCTGCGGCAGCGCGGTGCTGGCGGCGGCCTTTCCCGGCCTCGGCATCGGCTTCGCCGGCGTCGCCCTCGCTTTCGGCCTGACGGTGCTGACGGGGGCCTACGCGGTGGGTCCGATCTCGGGCGGCCACTTCAACCCGGCCGTGACCATCGGCCTGTGGGTCGGCCGGCGCATCCCGGGCCGCGACATCCCACCCTACGTCATCGCCCAGGTCGCCGGGGCCATCGCCGCCGCCGCCGTGCTCTATGTCATCGCCAGCGGCAAGCCGGGCTTCGAACCGGGCGGCTTCGCCTCGAACGGCTATGGCGAGTTCAGCCCTGGCCATTACAGCCTCGCCGCCTGCCTGCTCATGGAGGTGGTGGCGACGTTCTTCTTCCTCATCGTCATCATGGGATCGACGGCGCAGAACGCGCCCGGCGGATTCGCGCCGATCGCGATCGGCCTGGCGCTGACGCTGATCCATCTGATCTCGATCCCGGTGACCAACACCTCGGTCAATCCGGCCCGCAGCACCGGCCCGGCGCTGTTTGCCGGCGCCGCCCAGATCCAGCAGCTCTGGCTGTTCTGGGTCGCCCCGATCGCGGGCGGCGCGCTGGGCGGCCTCGTCGCGCGGCTGCTGGGCGAGGCCACCGCATCGGCCGACAAGCCGGGCATCGCCACGGACCCGGCGTCGGGGCGCTGAAAATTCTCCGTGCGGGCGCGGTGGCACGCCGCGTGCCACCCGGCACGGACGCGCGCGGACGACAAATATTTCCGCCCGCCCCGTAACGGCCGCCAGGGCTCCGCCGCAGCATCATCGGGCGCAACATCGCGCTCGCAACCAGGAGAGAGACCCATGGACCGTCGTATGCTCGCCACCACCATCGCCGCGGCCGCGATCGGGCTTGCGTTCGCCGCCCCCGCGATGGCGGCCAATACGCCCGCCGGCATGGAGAAGTGCTACGGCGTCGCCGCCGCCGGCCACAATGACTGTGCCTCGGAACTGCGCAACGCGGCGGCGGCGCATTCCTGCGCCGGCCAGGGCACCAAGGCGCGCGACTCGCACGACTTCACCTACGTCCCCGCCGGCGCCTGCACCAAGATCGACGGCGGCAAGCTGTCCGCGACCTGAGGTCGGCCCGGGCGGCGCGCGGAATTTTGCCTGAACCGTGTAACCGCCGCCCGTGCTCCGCCGCAGCATCATCGGGGGCAGGATCGCGCCCCGCAACAGGAGAGAGACCCATGGACCGTCGTATCCTCGCCGCCTCCATCGCCGCCGCCGCGCTCGGCCTCGCCCTCGTCAGCCCCGCCCAGGCCGCGGACAAGCCGGCGGCCAAGGAGAAGTGCTACGGCATCAACGCCAACGCCAAGAACGACTGCGCCGCCGGGGCGCACTCCTGCGCCGGACAGGCGACCAAGGCCCGCGATCCGAACTCCTTCGTCTATCTGCCGGCCGGGGCCTGCAGCAAGATCGACGGCGGCAAGCTGTCCTCGAGCTGAGGCGAGGCACGCGGTGTCGGCCGTCATGGACCCGGTGCCGGCGCTGCCGATCCCCCCGCGGGGGGGGATCGGCCTGCGCTTCCCGCACCATCGCGCGATGCGCGAGGCGCGGCCGGATATCGCCTGGCTGGAGGTCCATCCCGAGAACTACATGGGCGGCGGCGTGGCCCCGCGGGCGCTGGAGACTTTGCGCGCCGACTATCCGCTGTCGCTGCACGGCGTCGGCCTCTCGCTCGGCTCGGCCGATGGCATCGACGACGCGCATCTCGATCGCCTGGCCGCGGCGGTGGAGCGGTTCGCGCCGGCGCTGGTCTCGGAACACCTCGCCTTCTCGGTCGCCGACAACGTCTTTCTCGCCGATCTCCTGCCGCTGCCGCTGACCGAGGAGAGCCTGACGATCGTCAGTGCGCATGTCGATCGCGTGCAGAGCCGGCTGAAGCGCCGCATCCTCGTCGAGAATCCCAGCACCTATCTGCAATTCACCCACTCGACCATCGCCGAGCCGGATTTCCTCGCCGCCCTCGCCGCGCGCACCGGCTGCGGCCTGCTCGTCGACGTCAACAACATCTTCGTCTCCGCCAGCAACCATGGCTGGGATGCGCTCGCCTATCTGCGCGCCCTGCCACGCGCGGCGGTGGGCGAAATCCATCTCGCCGGCCACAGCAGGATCGAGGCCGGCGGCGCCAGCGTCCTCCTCGATGCGCATGGCAGCCACGTCTGCGCCGAGGTGTGGGCGCTCTACGACGCCGCGCTCGCCCTGTTCGGGCCGGTGCCGACGCTGATCGAATGGGACAACGATATTCCGCCGCTGGCGACCCTGATCGAGGAGGCCGCGCGGGCCGACGCGCGGCTCATCGCCGGCCGTAGGAGGGATGCCGATGCCCGCGCTGCATGAGGTCCAGGCCGCGATGCGTGCGGCGCTGCTCGGTGGGGACGGCGCGGCGCTCGCCGGCCTGGTGCGCGCAAACGGCATCGCGCCGGCGGCGCGGCTCGGCATCTACCGTGCCAACGTGC
>JAKAZO010000106.1 GCA_021815825.1 Pseudomonadota bacterium | reverse complement strand
CGCTCGCCGTTCACTTAACCTTTCGTTAACCTCTTAGAGCAGATGCTAAGACAAAAATCTAGAACAAAAATCAGAAAATGATCCGCGCCCCAATCAGGCGCAGCACCAGCACCGTGGTCAGAAGCGCCACCACGACCACCGAGAGCGCCCAGCGCAGGCCCATATAGCCGCCAGGGACGAGGCCGCGGCGATGGCCTTGTTCCTCGACCACGACCACGGCGATGAAGCCGCCGATGAGCAGCGCGAGCCCGAGTTCGGCGGCGAGCAGGCGATCGGTGACCAGCGCCGCCCAGGCGACGAGCGCCGGCAGGACGCCGAACAGAAGCCGGGCCCGTTGCCCCGTGGCGGCATCCGCGCCGTCCGCGGCGGCGAGGGCCAGCCCCCAATGGACCGCGCCGAGAAAGGACAGGACGACGGCGGCGTAGAACAGCAGCGCCTCGAGCCAGGGATTGGAGGCCGCCGCAGGGTCGATGCGGGCGGCTGCAATGGCGCATATGAGGAAGGGCAGCACGCCAGCGGCGCCGACCAGCGCGACGAGGCGGGGGAGCTTCCGGCGGGCGGGATCGGACATTGATGTGCCTCCATGATACGTCCGGCGCGGAAGATCGTAACCGGTTTCGCCGACGGCGGCGCGCCCCGTGGCAACTGCTATGATCCACCCGGCAGAGCGAGTCGGACCGCGCCATGAGTACCGCCCTATGAGCATCGTCGTCGAGATACTGGTCATCGTGGTTCTGATCGGGCTGAACGCGCTGTTCGCGCTTGGCGAACTGGCGCTGATCTCGTCGCGCCGGGCACGGCTCGCCGTCATGGCGCGCCAGGGGGTGCGGGGGGCGGAGCTGGCGCGGCGGCTGGCCGAGGACCCGCAGCGCTTTCTCCCTACGGTGCAGGTCGGCATCACCCTGATCGGGATTCTCGCCGGCGTCTTTGGCGGCGCGCGGATCGCCGAGCACGTCGCCGGGTGGCTGATGCGCCTGGCGATGCCTCGCCGACTCGCCGAGGAGCTGGCGCTGGCGGTGATCGTCGTGGTCATCACCTATCTCAGCATGGTCTTCGGCGAGCTGGTTCCAAAGCAGCTCGCCTTGCGCCGCCCGGAGGCGACCGCGGCGGCGATGGCCCGCCCGATCGCGGCGCTGGCGCGGCTCGCCGGCCCCGTGGTCTGGCTGCTCGGGCGTTCGTCCGCCGTGGTGCTGCGGATCCTCGGCCAGCGCGGCGGACCGCTGCCCTCGGTGACGGAGGAGGAACTCAAGGCGCTGCTCGCCGAGGGCACGCAGAGCGGCGCGCTGGAGGCCGAGGAGCGCGACATCATCGAGCGCGTGCTCCGCCTCGCCGACAAGAAGGTGCGTGCGATCATGACGCCGCGGACCGACATCGTGTGGATCGACCGCACCGATCCGCCGGCGGCCGTAGCCGCGACGATCCGCGACTCCCAGCATTCGCGCTTCATCGTCTGCGACGGTTCGGTGGACAATGTCGTCGGCGTGGTGCAAGCCAAGGACGTGCTCGATCGCATCCTCGAAGGCGGGCCGCTCGCCATCGCCGCGGCCCTGCGCCAGCCGGCGGTCGTTCCGGACACGATCTCGGCACTGGACGTGCTCGGGCGGCTGAAGACGGACCCGATGGGGCTCGCCCTGGTCATGGACGAATATGGTAGTTTCGAAGGCGTGGTCACCGCCGCTGACGTCCTCGCCGCCATTGTCGGCGAGGCGGCCGACGGCGGCGCCGACAGTGGCGAGGCGCATCCGACGGTCGGCGCCGTGGTGCTCGACGGCATGATGCCCGCCGATGAGGCCAAGGCGCAGCTCGGCCTGCCGGACCTGCCGGCGCCGGGCACCTACCATACCGTCGCCGGGCTGCTGCTGGCGCTGCTGCGGCGCGTGCCGCAGACCGGGGATCGTATCGTATTCGGCGGCTGGCGCTTCGAAGTGCTGGAAATGGACGGACGGCGTGTGGCCCGCGTGCGTGCCAGCCGCGAGCCCCGCGCCGAGACCTGAGGCGCGCGGCGATGGACAGTCTCTTCAACGGCGATCTGACCAGCCGCTCAGGCCGGTGGCTCGCCTGGATCGACAGCCTGCTCGTCGATCACGCCGTGCTCCGCCTGGTCTGGGGCAACGAAGGCGTCGTCGTCCCCGGCCGTCTATACCGCGCCAACCACCCCACGCCCGGCCGGCTCGCGCGGCTGGCGCGGCGCTGGCGGCTGCGCAGCGTCATCAATCTGCGCGGCGCCACCACCAGCGGGTCGGACGCCCTGGCGCGGGAGGCGGCCGCTCGGCTCGGCCTCGTGTTCATCGACGCGCCGGTGGCCAGCCGGACGCCGCGGCGGGCGGACGTGCTGGCTCTGTGCGAGGCGTTGCGCACCATGCCGGAGCCGGCGCTCGTACATTGCAAATCCGGCGCCGACCGGGCCGGTTTCGCGGCCGCGGTGTTTCTGCTGTTGCAGGGGGCGACGAGCGCGGCCGCGTTGGCGCAGCTTTCGTGGCGCCATGGCCATCTGCGCGGCTCGCGCACCGGCATTCTGGATGCGCTGATCCGGCGCTATGCCGAGCAGGCCGAGGGGCGCATATCATTTCCCGAGTGGGTGCGGACGGAGTTCGATGATCAGGCGTTGGAGCGCGATTTCGCTCCGCGTGGTCTGGCGAGCTTCATCGCCGACCGCCTGCTGGCGCGCGAATAGGCGCGCACTTTCCCACGCGTGCTTTTCCGTCCGTATCGGCGGCACTATGATGTGCCGTGGGGGGAGGAGGCAGACGCGGGCAAGGTGTCCGATGAATGCGAGCGATGTCGTGGAGACCCTGACCATCGCGCACTGGGACGGGCCTGTCCCAGCCGAGAGCCAGCGCCGTGCGGAGGTGGGGCTCGAGGCCGGGCGTGTGCTGCTTTTTCCGGCGCTCGCCTTTCACCCCGCGCCAGACGAGCACGCGCTGCTCTCGCCCGACGCGCTCGATAACACGCGCAAGAACATCAGCCTCGATCCATCGACCGGGCGGCTCGGTGGCACGGCGCTGAGCGGAGCGGAACGCGACCGGCTGGCAGCGATGATGAGCCGGTTCGCGGCTGCCGCGACCGGCTTTCTGCGCGCCCTCCTCCCTGGCTACGCGCGCCATCTCGAGCCGGCGCGCACCTCGTTCCGCCCGACCGGGATCGACGATCGGCCGACGTCGCCACGCCATGACGATCGCCGGCTGCATGTCGATGCGTTTCCGACGCGGCCGCTGCACGGGCAGCGGATCCTGCGGTTGTTTTCCAACATCGCTCCCGATGGGGCGGCGCGTCATTGGCGCGTCGGCGAACCGTTCGCCGATTTCGCCGGCGCCTTCATCCCGCGTCTGCGCCCGGCCTTGCCAGGCTCCGCGCCGTTGCTCGCAGCGCTCGGCCTGACCAAGGGACGCCGCAGCGCTTACGACGAAGTGATGCTGCAGCTTCATGATGCTGCCAAGCGGGACGAGAACTATCAGCGCCGCGCGCCGCAGGTCGCGCTCGAGCTTCCCGCGGGCACTTCCTGGCTGGTGTTTACCGATCTCGTGCTTCATGCCGCGGTGAGGGGACACACCGCACTCGAGCAGACGTTTCATCTGCCGCTAGCGGCGATGGCGGAGCCCGAGCGCGCGCCGTTGCGCGTGCTCGAGCGCCTGAGCGGGCGGGCGCCGGTCTGAGCGCGGCCGCCAGCGCCTCTTAGTGTCCGTCCACGAACATCTTAAGTCCGATGAGTCGTTTGTGATTCCATCGTGGCCGCTTCGATTCGCAGGAGTTGCCCGATGTGGACTGTTGAGAACCGTGCCCTCTACGATCGCAGCAAGCTGCGCTATCCGAGCGACCTGACGGAGGAGGAATGGGCTTTGGTGCGACGGGAGATCCCGCCGGCCAAGCGGGGCGGCAACAAGCGCACGGTTGACGTGCGCGAGGTGATGAACGGGCTGATGTATGTGCTGAGCACTGGCTGCCAGTGGCGTGCGATCCCGAAAGACCTGCCGCCACGCAGCACGGTGAACCACTATTTCTGCCGCTGGCAGTATGACGGCACGCTCGACCGGCTGCACCACGCGCTTTACGTGCGCTGCCGCGAGCAGGCCGAGCGAGGGGCCAGTCCGACGGCAGCGATCATCGACAGCCAGAGCGTCAAGAGCGGGGAAAAGGGGGGGGCCGGATCGATCCGCCGGGCTTTGATGGCGGCAAGAAGATCAAAGGCAAGAAGCGGCACGTCCTCGTCGATACGCAGGGCCTGCTGATGAACGCCGTCATCCATGCCGCCGATATCCAGGATCGCGACGGCGGCGTGCTGGTGATGGCGACGTTGTTCGGGCTGTATCCGTTCCTGCTGAAGCTCTATGCCGACGCGGGCTATCAGGGGCCGAAATTCCGGCAGGGTCTGAAGCGCGTCTGCCGCAGGGTGAACGTCGAGATCGTGCGGCGGTGCGACACCGGCAAGTTTGTCGTGCTGCCGAAACGCTGGATCGTGGAACGCACCATCGCCTGGCTGAACCGCTGCCGGCGTCTCGGCAAGGATTGGGAGTGCCTCAACAGGAACGCGCTCGCCTTCCTCCGCTGGGCCTCAGTCCGGCTGATGCTGCGAAGGCTCTGCCGTGCATCATAATGTTCTTGGACCGACTCTAAGCGCGCTCGGCGTCGGCCTGGGCCTGATCGCGGATGGCCTTCAGGCCGGCGATGCGCTCCTTCATCGCCGGGTCGTCCAGGTCAGCGACCCCGGTCTCGATGGCATCATAGAGCGGTTTGAGCCGTAGGTCGGTCTCGGCGGCGCGCTTGTTCAATTCAGCGATGTGTTGGCGCCGGCGGTCGGTTCGCTCCTAGCGACGATCGAGAACCGAGGCCAGCATTTCTTCGAGGTGTTCAAACTGCAGCAAGCGGCCCTCTATGTGGCTGACCTACGCTGTTTCTTCGGATCACGGTTAACTTGAGAGCCCGGCTCCTTGCTGCTGTTGCCCCGGGCGGGGCGGTGATGCAACGGGCCGGGGCGCCGATACTGGATTCGCCGCCGCAAGCCCGATTATGCCGTCACTCCTATTTGCCCTACCCCAAGGCGCCATCTGCCGGCGTCCTCAGTCAAGAGCGTGATGACCGTTGGTGGAATCGCCGCAGGTCTGAATCACGCGGTCAAACAGAGAGTTAGAGTGGGGTGGCTGCGCGAAAGCGATGTCATCCCATTCTAGCCGGCTCCCTTCAGAGCCCCTTCGACAAAAAGACCGTAGCGCCTTTAATGGCGAAATGGATCGCCACAGGATTCGGCCATGAAAACCATGTCGGCGCACGAGGCGAAGAACGCCCTTGGCCTGACGATCGACCCCGCGCGTGGAGAGCCAGTGCTGATCGAAAAGCACGGCCGAGGCGTCGTGGTGGTCGTCGCGGCGGCCGAGCGCGAGCGGCTGGCGCGGCTGGACGTGGCCGGGCTCGCGGCGCTGCGGCGGGATCTGAAGGCTGGTGAAGGGCTCGGGTCGTTTGCGCCGCCTGCCGATGAGCCGGCGGCGGAGATCGAGACGGCGCGCGCTTCCATCGCCGCGCGGCGGGCGGAGCAGATGGCGAAACTGGCCGCATTGGCGCAGCAGGTCGCCGGCAAGCAGGCGGAACTGGCGGAGAACGTGGCGACGGTGGCCAAGCTGGAGGCGTCGCTGCCGCTGCTGCAGCAGAAGCGCGACCTCTACCGGGCGCTGCTGAGCGTGCGCTTCACCAACCGCGTGGCCTGGCTGAACGCCGAGCAGGCCTACGTGGAAGGCGTGCACGACCTCGCCATCCAGCGCCAGCGCGCGGGCGAGCTGGAGGCGGCGCGGCAGGCCCTGCTGCGCCAGTTCGAGCAGCAGCGGGCCGGCTACGCGCACGAGGTGCTGAAGGACCTGGCGGAGGCCGGGCAGCGGGCCGACGAACTGGCGCAGCAGCACGCCGCCGCGGCGCACAAGGCCGGGCAGACGGTGCTGACGGCGCCGATCGACGGCACGGTGCAGCAACTGGCCATCCACACCGTCGGCGGGGTGGTGACGCCGGCGGAGCGGCTGCTGACGCTGGTGCCCGACGACGCGCCGGTGCTGATCGAGGCCACCGTCGCCAACGATGACATCGGCTTCGTGCGGGAAGGCCAGAACGTCGAGGTGAAGGTGAAGACCTTTCCGTTCACCCGCTACGGCCTGCTGCACGGCCGGGTGCTCGATGTCTCCCGCGACGCGGTGCGCCAGGACCAGGCGCAAGCCGAGCCGCGCACCGGGCGGCAGACGGCCGATGGCGCCGACCCGGCCGGCGCGGCTGCGGCGGCGAGCGGCTACGTCGCCCACATCGCGCTCGACCGCGCCAGCCTCGATGTCGACGGGCACGCGCAGAAGCTGGAGCCGGGCATGGAAGTGACCGCCGAGATCAGGACCGGACGACGAAGGGTGATCAGCTATCTGCTCTCGCCGTTGCAGCGATACGCGCATGAGGGGATGAGGGAGAGATGAACCTCGGTAAATTCGAGCGACGGCGATTTATGGCTCGGGGAGCCGCTGCGGTCCTGCCGCTGATAGGATCCAGAGATATATCGAGCGTTCCGCGTAAAGCCCAGGGGGTATCCATGTCCGATCGCTCCGCAGACGAGCCAGCGTACGAAGAAAATAAGCGTTTGCGCGTCGATAACTACATAAATGCGGTGGCATGGAATGCCGATGGATCCCGACTGGCTGCCCTGAGCAATTTCGGCGGCACCGTCACGATATGGGACGCGCAGTCCTGGACCATTGTGAAGGAGTTCCACCGCTACGGCGGAGCCTATTCACAGAACTCGCTTGCATTCCTGCCGGACGGCACGCTGCTGACCGCCGCACCGATCGGAAATTCGCCTGATCCGAAATATGCCACGTTAGCGATATTCTCTTTGATACAATGGGACTCCGAGACAGGACAGCCGATACGGTACATTCCTGACCAAGGATCCCTGCCCAAAGATCTGTCAGATCAAATCGGCCCCGCCAACACATTCGTAATTTCAGCAGATGGTTCGAAGGTTGCCGGCATTAGCAAAGGACATGCACTTCTCTTCGAGACACAGGGCTGGTCTGTCGTACGGCGGTTTGCTACGCCGCCCACGTCCCAACACCCAGATTATGCGGACGCGGTCGCCATCTCACCGAATGGACAGCGGATTGCGGTGGGCACAGGTTTCGGACACGTCCATATTTTCGACGTCGACGGTCGCAAGCGTCCACTCTCCTTCGTCGCGTTTCCAGGTGGCTTCGGTAAAACCTGTGGTGCCATTGCCTTCGACTCGAATGGACAATTTCTGGCCACTGGTCGGGGTCTTGTCTCAGTTGGCGAAGCCGATGATGGCTGGACCCGCATCTGGAGGGTGGACGACGGCACGCTAGTCGCACGTCTTACCGGCGGCGAAGGCTCTGTTCGAACATTAACTTGGAACCGGAGCGGGGACGAGCTTGCCGTCGGCGACGACCGAATGCTCCGGTTGTGGAGGACCAGCGATCCGCCGCAACAACCACGACTGCTCAAGAAAGCCCGCGACCGGAGCTTCAGCGCCGCCTTTTCACCGAGCGGAGTGCTGGCCGTCTCGGACGGCAGTGACGTCGTCATCTACACGTAGCTTGCAGAGATAACCGGGGAGGAACCCAATGCCTACGCAGACGGACTATCTGAATCTCAGCCAGGCAGTGTACACCACCGGAGGAGCAACTCCGGTGGCGCCGTCGGGCTGGACCTTGCTCCAAAGCGAGACGCTACCGAGCGGCATGCAGGCTGCCGCCGCCAGCGCGCGGGCGAGCTGGAGGCGGCGCGGCAGGCCCTGCTGCGCCAGTTCGAGCAGCAGCGGGCAGGCTACGCGCACGAGGTGCTGAAGGACCTCGCGGATGCCGGGCAGCGGGCGGACGAACTGGCGCAGCAGCACGCCGCGGCGGCGCACAAGGCCGGGCAGACGGTGCTGACGGCGCCGATCGACGGCACGGTGCAGCAACTGGCCATCCACACCGTTGGCGGGGTGGTGACGCCGGCGGAGCGGCTGCTGACGCTGGTGCCCGACGATGCGCCGGTGCTGATCGAGGCCACCGTCGCCAACGATGACATCGGCTTCGTGCGGG
>JAKAZO010000105.1 GCA_021815825.1 Pseudomonadota bacterium | reverse complement strand
GGATCTCGTACTCCACGCCCTCGGTGACGGCGAGGATGCGCTCGACGCAGAGCCGCGTGATGTCGATATGGTCCTTGAAGGGGATGATGATCGCCACGCGCGGCGTCCCCGCGAACTCCCAGCGGAT
This sequence comes from Pseudomonadota bacterium, assembly GCA_021815825.1. Classification (GTDB taxonomy): domain Bacteria; phylum Pseudomonadota; class Alphaproteobacteria; order Acetobacterales; family Acetobacteraceae; genus JAJZVV01. The sequence continues at coordinate 8,050 of JAKAZO010000105.1, read as the reverse complement.
GCGGAAGATCGTCTGTCCGTCCAGCGGCTCGACCCTGGCCGCGAGTTTCCGGCGCCTGAGATGCGCCGCCACGGCCCGCGCACCGGCCGCCGCCGCCGCCGGCTTCGCGGTTCTGGCCGTCGCGGTGGAATTCGCGCTCTTGCGCCAATGGTAAAGCACTTCCGGCACATGGTGGATCTGCGCCGGCTCCAGACGCTCGGTCAGACGCAGGAGGAAATCATGGTCCTGCGCCCCATCCATCGCCGGGTCGAGCGGCCCCGCCGCCTCCACCGCGTCCCGCGACGCCAGCACCAGGTGGCAGATGTAGTTGATGGACAGCAGCAGGCGCGGATTCCAGTCCGGCTTCAGATGCGGCTCGGAGAGCGTTCCGGCGGCGTCGATCTTGTCCTCGTCCGAATAGAGCAGCTTCGCCCCGGTGCGCCGCGCCGCGCGCACGAGAATCTCGATCGCGGCCGGTTCGAGAGCATCGTCATGGTCGAAGAAAGCGACATAGTCCCCGCGCGACTCCGCGAGCGCGCGGTTCGTCGCCCGGCTGATGCCACCGTTCTGGCGCTGGACGAAGGGGCGGATGCGCGCATCGGCCCGCGCCAGCCCGGCGATGGCGGCGCTGAGGTCGGCATCTCCGCTGGCATCGTCCACCAGCAGCAATTCCCAGTTGGCGTAGCTCTGCGCCCGCACCGAATCGACGGCGGCGAGGAAATCGGCGAGCCGTGGACGGAACACCGGGCAGACGATGCTGACCAGCGGCGCATCCGCCAGCGTATCCTCGCCATAGCGCGCGATCGCGCGCGCGCGCGCATGCGGCAGCGCGCGCCCCGCCCAGGCCGCGTAGTCCGAGAGCATGAAGCGCTCCGCGGGGCGGATCGATTTCAGCTCCTGGCGCAGCTTCCACGCCAGCCGGAACAGCTCGTCGCTCTGGTCGAGCAGCGCGTTGACCCGCGCCAGCGTCGCCGGCGGCGGCAGTTCGATGCTGACCGGGCTGCTCAGCAGTTCCTGCCGCTCCGGCAGCGCGAAGAAGGACAGGGTCATCCGCGCGCGGTGGCGCAGCGGCTCCGGCACACTGAAGGCGAAACCGCAGGCGGGATCGACGCCGAGCGCCTCACCCACGTCGGGGCGGAACTGGTCGGCGGTGATCTGCACGAGCGGCCGCCCTTCGCAGGTGACGAGGATCGGCACGCCGCCGGCCCGGGTGCCGCTGCGCTCATAGGTGCGCAGCGCCCAACCCTGGATCAGCCCATCCACCAGCCCATCGACGACGCCCTCGATCCGCGTCGGGTTGCGCAGGCAGAAATGCCATTCCGCGAGGCCGGTGCCGGCGCGGCTCGGCAGGGTCGCCGGCGCTCCGGTCAGCGTGCGCAGCGCCAGCACGTGGCGCATGCCGTCCTGGAACCGCTCGGGGATGCGGTAGAAGAACCCCACCTTCGCCACGCCCAGCCGCCGCGCCTCCACATCCTGGCGCAGCAGGTCGCAGACCAGCGTGTCCACCAGGTGCCCGTCGATCAGCACCCGCAGCGTCGCCGGGCGGTTCGCGTTGGCCGGGTCCACCGCCCAGCCCTCGATGACGTCCTCCTCCATCCGGTCGATGAAGCCCACGACCGCGGGCGTGGACGGGGCCGCAGACGCCCGCTCAGGCTGAGCATGGTCGGGCCCGGTGGGCGCCGGCGGTCGGTGGGGGAAATCCGTGCGGGGTTTCGCCATGAAGCCTCTGTCCGTCGGGCCGCGGCCGGCCGCACCCACACCGGCATGCAGGCTATGCGCAGGCCGCGCCGCGCGCAACCCGCGCGCGTGGAAACCGCGTGCGGAATCTACTTGCAAAGACGCAATGAATATCCTGTACTGATGCCCGGGTGAGACGATTGCGAGGGAAAAACGCATGCCCCGGAACGCGGCGCTTGTCGCCTGTGCCATCCTTCCCCTGCTCGCTGCCTGCCAGACCCAGGAGCAGACCGGCGGCCTGCTCGGCGCGGGCGGCGGTGCGCTCATCGGCGGCCTCGCCGGCGGCGCCATCGGGCACGGCACCGGCGCGCTCATCGGCGGCGCGCTCGGCGCCGCCGGCGGCTATTTCGTCGGCAGCACGATCGGCCGCCAGCTCGACGATCGGGACCGCGCCCGCGCCCAGGCCGCCACCCAGCGCCTGCTCAACGAGCCGGTGCAATACCCGCCGACGCAGACCGCCGCCGCCACGCCGCCGAAGCCGCGCGCCAAGACCACCACCGCCTCCTGGTCCTCGGACCACAACCAGGGCGTCCACGGCAGCGCCACCCTGGTCGACGCGCAGCAGACCACCGGCGGCGAATGCCGCACGGTGCGCGAGGTGGCCTATGTCGGCGGCCAGGAAACCACCCAGAACACGCGCTACTGCCGCGGCGCCGACCGCGAATGGGTGGCGCAATCGTGAGATGTTGCGGATGAAGGTGGGGCGCATGAAGGTGGGGCGGATGAAGGTGGGGCTGCTCGTCGCGGCCTCCCTGCTGCTCGCCGCCGCCGCACCGGCGGACGAGCCGCTGATCATCGAGAACGGCGTGCGCGCCGCACCCGCGCCCGAACCGATGCCGGCGCCGCCGCCGCCTCCCCTGCCCGAAAAGACCGCCGAGCCGGCGCCGCAGCCGAGCGCGGCCGCCTCCCCCGGCCATCAGCCGACGCCGGCCGAGCTCTGCGGCAAGGGGCGGCTGTTCTTCTGCGACTCGATGAATTTCGCCATCCACCGCGCCGGCCGGCGGCGCAGCCTGGTGCTGCAGGGCGGCATCGGCGCCGGCGATACCGAGCGTTTCCGCGCCGCGCTGGAGCAGGCCGGCCCGATCGACGAGATCATGCTCGATTCGCCCGGCGGCGTGCTGGAGGAGGGCCTCGCCATCGGCCGCATCGTGCGGGCGCGGAAACTCACCACCCACGTGCCCAACGGCTTCGCCTGCATCAGCGCCTGCAACTTCGTCTTCATGGGCGGCGTCGTGCGCTACGTGGATCCCGGCGGCGTGTTCATGGTGCACATGTTCACCGCCTCCGGCTCGGAGGATTTCATCGCCGACATCGCCACCGAGACGCGCGAGAAGGGCCTGCCCTCCACGGTGCGTGCGATCGAGCAGGAAGCCGCCGAGACGGCCGCCAAGGTGGCGCGATACCTGGTCGAGATGTCGGTCTCGCTGCGCTTCCTCACCGAGTTCGCCGCCATCCCCAATGCCAATCCGCGGCGGCTGAACGCCGACGAGCTGCGCCAGTACAACCTCGTCAACACCGATTGATCCTCCCCGATTGACCGGGCCGCCCCGCTGACGGCAGGCTGCGTTCCGAGATGCAGACCGTCCACAGCCTCGCCGCGCTCCGCACCGCGCTGGCCGCCCGGCCCGCGCCGGTGCTGGTGGCGACCATGGGCAGCCTCCACGCCGGCCATATCGCCCTGCTGGCCCGCGCCCGCGCCCTCGCGGACGGCGCGCCAGGGACGGTACCGGTGGTGGCGAGCATTTTCGTCAACCGGCTGCAATTCGGTCCGAGCGAGGATTTCGACCGCTATCCGCGCGGCCTGGCGCGCGACGCGGCGCTGCTCGAGCAGGCCGGCTGCGACCTGCTCTTCGCCCCCGACGAGGCGACGATGTATCCCGAGCCGCAGACCTTCCGCGTCCGCCCGGACCCGGATCTCGCCGGCCGGCTCGAGGGCGAGCAGCGTCCGGGCCATTTCGAAGGCATGGCCACGGTGGTGATGAAGCTGTTCCAGATGGTCCAGCCCAGTGCCGCCACCTTCGGCAAGAAAGACTATCAGCAGCTGCTCATCGTCCGCCGCATGGTGGCGCAGTTCGCCATGCCGCTCGCGATCGAGCCGGTGGAGACGGTGCGCGAGCCGGACGGGCTGGCGTTGTCCTCGCGCAACGTCAATCTCGGCGCCGCCGAACGGGCCGAGGCGCCGCGCCTGAACGCGACGCTGCGCTGGCTGGCGGCGCAGGCCGAGGCCGCCGCCGACCCTGCCCGCCTCGCCGCGCTCGAGGCGGAGGCGATGGCCCGGCTCGCCGAACGGGGCTGGACCCCCGGCTATGTCACGCTGCGCCGCCGCGCCGATCTGCGCCCGCCGGGCGGCGGCGACGGGCCGGGACACCTCGTCGCCCTCGGCGCCGCGCGTCTCGGCACCGTGCGGCTGATCGACAATCTGGAATGCTGAGCGCCGGTTGAGCCTGGCCGGGCACCGACCTATCCTTCCCGCTCGACCGGGAGGAACCCCATGACCGAGACACCGATCCGCCCCCTGCGCGGCCAGGACGAACTGCGCCGGCTGCTGCACCCGGCCAGCATCGCCGTGGTCGGCGCCTCCGCCCGCGCCGGCGCCTTCGGCGAGCGCGTCGCGGCCAATCTCGGCCGTTTCGCCGGCCGCGTGCATCTCGTCAATCCGCGCGCCGAGCGCATCGGCGAGCGTCCCTGCTACCCCTCGGTCGGCGCCCTGCCGGAGGTGCCGGACTGCGTCGTCATCGCCACCCCGCGCGAGGCGGTGGAGGCGGTGATCGGCGAATGCGCCGCCGCCGGCGTCGGCGGGGCGGTGGTGTTCGCCTCCGGCTACAGCGAGACGGCGCGCCCCGAGCACGTCGCCGCCCAGCAGCGCCTCGTCGCCATCGCGCGCGAGACCGGGCTGCCCATCGTCGGGCCGAACTGCCTCGGCATCGTCAACTACGCCGCGCGCGCCTGGATGACCTTCTTCACCCCGCCGCCGCAGGAGAGCATCCGTCCGGCCTCGATCGGCGTCGTCAGCCAGTCCGGCGCGCTCGGCTTCGCCATGGCGCAGGCGGTGGAGCACGGCGCCTCGGTCTGCCATCTGCTCACCTCGGGCAATTCCTGCGACGTGGACATGGCCGACTACGTCGCCTACCTGGCCGGCGAACCGGCCTGCAAGGCGATCGCCTGCATGTTCGAGGGCATGGCCGAGCCGGCGCGGCTGATCGCGGCGGTGGAACGCGCCAGCGCCGCGGGGCGGCGGGTGGTGATCTGCAAGATCGCGACCGGCGCCAGCGGGGCGGCGGCGGCGCTCTCGCACACCGGCTCGCTCGCCGGCTCGGACGCCGCCTGGCGCGCCGCCTTCGCCCGCGCCGGCGCGGTGGTGGTGGAGGATTTCGAGGCGGTGATGGAAGCCGCCGCCTTCTTCGCCAAGGCGCCGGCGCCGGCGGCCGCGGGGAAGGCCGGCATCGCCGTGCTCGCCACCTCCGGCGGCGCTGCGATCATGGCCGCCGACAAGGCCGACAAATACGAAGTCGCCCTGCCCCAGCCCGCGGCGGCGACGCGCGCGGTGCTGGAATCGCGCATCCCCGAATACGGCTCGGCACGCAACCCGTGCGACGTGACGGCGCAGGTGCTCACCGACCCGGACAGTCTCGGCGTCTGCGCCGGCGCGCTGCTGGAGGATCCCGCCTACGCCGCGCTGCTGGTGCCGCAGGTCTTCGCCTCCGAGCGGGTACCGATGCGCGTCGCCCAGCTCGGCGCCCTGGCCGAGCGCACCGGCAAGCTGATCTGCCAGGTCTGGGTCAACGAGTTCCTCGAAGGCCCCGGCGCGCGCGAGGCGGAGCAGGAGCCGCACACGGCGCTGTTCCGCTCCATGGACCGCTGCTTCGCCACCCTCGCCGCCTGGCTGCGCCCCGCCGCAGCGGCGGATGGCGCGACCCGGCTGGCGCCGGCGGGCGCGGCCGAGCGCGTCGCCGCCGCGCTGCGCGAAGCCGCCGGGCGCACGCTCGGCGAGCGGGAGGCGAAGTCCCTGCTGGCGCAGTACGGCATTCCGGTGATCGGGGAGCGGCTCTGCGCCAGCGCCGAGGCCGCCGTCACCGCCGCCGCCGGCTTCGGCGGCAAGGTGGCGCTGAAGGTCGAATCGCCGGACCTGCCGCACAAGACCGAGGCCGGCGTGATCCGCCTCGGCCTGGAGGGCGCGGCGGCGGTGCGCGCGGCCTATGATGCGGTGATGGAAAACGCCGCCCGCGCCGGCGCCCGCGTCGAGGGCGTGCTGGTGCAGCCGATGGCGCCGGCCGGCGTCGAGATCATGGTCGGCGCACGGATCGACCCGCTGTTCGGCCCGCTGATCCTGGTCGGGCTCGGCGGCGTGCTGGTGGAGGTGCTGAAGGATACCGCGGTCGATCTCGCCCCGGTGACGCCGGCGCAGGCGCTGGCGATGCTGGAACGGCTGAAGGGCCGGGCCCTGCTCGACGGTTTCCGCGGCGCGCCGGCGGTGGACCGCGCCGCCCTGGCCGAGGTAATCTCCCGCCTGTCCGAATTCGCCGCCGACCAGGCGTCGCGGGTTCGGGAGTTCGACGTCAACCCGCTGATCTGCGCCGGCGGGGCGATCGTCGCGGTGGATGCGCTGATCGCCACGGCTGGACAGGAGAGTTCGTGACCCGACGCTGGATGAGGCTGGCCCGCCGGGCCGGCGCCGCGACCGCGCTGGTGCTGCTGCTCGGCGGCGCCGATGCGCCCCCACCCGAAGCCTGGATCGTCCCCGACATCGACGCTCTGCCCCACGATGTCTGGGGCGAGACGGTGCGCCATGGCCGCGACCTGGTGGCCCAGACCTATGCCCTGATCGGGCCCGAGGTCGCCGACCCGGCGAAGCGCTACGCCGGCAGCAACATGGCCTGCCAGAACTGCCATCTCGGCGCTGGCACGCGGAAATACGGCGTTCCCTATGTCGGCGTGTTCGCCGGCTATCCCAGCTACCGTATCCGCTCCGGGCGCGTCGGCACGCTGGCCGATCGCGTCAATGGCTGCATGACGCGGAGCCTCAACGGCAAGCCGCTGCCGCCGGACGGGCCGGAGATGACGGCGATCATCGCCTACATCAAGTTCCTCTCCACCGGCCGCGAGATCGGCGCGCCGACCGAGGGGCGCGGCGTCGGGAGGATGGCGGAGCTGAGCCGGCCCGCGGATCCCGTGCGCGGCAAGCAGGTCTTCACCCAGGTCTGCGCCGCCTGCCACGGCGCGGAGGGCCAGGGGCAGCGCAACGGCACGGCCGGCGATGCGCGCGGTTACGCCGTGCCGCCGCTCTGGGGCCCGGACAGCTTCAATGACGGGGCCGGGATGAACCGGCTGATCACCGCGGCCAACTTCGTCCACAACAACATGCCGAACGGCACCACCTGGGAGGCGCCGAGCCTGCCGGCGGAGGATGCGTGGGACGTCGCCGCCTTCGTCGATTCCCAGCCGCGCCCGCACCGGCCGGGGCTGGAGAAGGATTTCCCCAACCGGCTGGAGAAACTGGTGGACGCGCCGTTCGGCCCCTACGCCGACACCTTCCCCGAAACCCAGCACAAATACGGCCCGTTCGCGCCGATCCGCACGGCGATCAACACATTGCGTCAGGCCGAGCAGACCGCGCGCGCCAAGGCCACCGCGCCGGGCAACGGCGCCGCACAACCGAAGCCCTGAGCGAGCCGGGACGACGAGACGCCGGCGCGGCGGCGGGCAGCCAGCGAAGGAGGACGACATGGAGATCAAGCGAGCCGGCTCTCACCCCTCCGGCAAGGGCACGGCGGACCGGTTCACCGGCACGGTCCGCATCGATCCGCTGTTCAGCCCGCCCGAACCGGCCCGGGTCGCCGGCGCGCTGGTCACGTTCGAGCCGGGCGCGCGGACCGCATGGCACACCCACCCGCTCGGCCAGACCCTGATCGTGACGGTGGGCCTCGGCTGGGTGCAGCGCGAGGGCGGGCCGGTGGAGGAAATCCGCCCCGGCGACGTGGTCTCGATCGCGCCGGGCGAAAAACACTGGCACGGCGCCTCCGCCACCACGGCCATGAGCCATATCGCCATCCAGGAAAAGCTGAACGGCTCGACGGTGAACTGGCTGGAGCCCGTGAGCGACGCGCAATACCGGCGCTGATCATCGAGGCGTCGCAGTGGGAGTGCCGGCCGAGCCCTGATCGGGACGGCGCGGCTCACCCCACCGGGCTCACCGGCACGGTTTCCTCTTCGTCCGCCCCGCCGCCGAGCATCGCGGCCAGCCGGGTGCGGTCCAGCGCGCCCTCCCAGCGCGCGACCACCACGGTCGCGACGCCGTTGCCGATCAGGTTGGTGAGCGCGCGGGCCTCGGACATGA
>JAKAZO010000025.1 GCA_021815825.1 Pseudomonadota bacterium | reverse complement strand
TCAATCCCCAGTTCGCCGATGGCTGGATCAACGCCGGCCTCGCCGAATACCGGCTCGGCCGGATGGACGCAGCGATGGCCTCGATGTGCGCGGCGCTGCAGGTCGATCCCGACAATGTCAAGGCGGCAGGCAATCTTGCCGTGTTCATGCGTCTCACCGGCGAACGCGCGGAGGCGGAGCGGATCCTGCGGCAGGTGGCGCGGCTGCCGGCGGGCGTGGACGCGCGGCTCAGCCTCGCGAGCGACATGCTGCAGGAGGATCGCCACGCCGAGGCGCTGGCGCTGCTGGAAAGCGAGCAGCCCGGTGATCCCGCCCTCGCGACGACGTGGCAGTTGCAACTGGCGCTTGCCCTGTTCTCAACCGGCGATCTCGCGCGCGCCCGCGCGGTGCTGGACGCGATCGGGACGCCGCCGCCGCCGCTGGCGCCGATGCTGATCTGGCGGCGCGTGCTGCTGGCGGAGGCCGAGGGCGACATCGCCGCCGCCACCGCCCTTGCGCGGGAGACGGAGGAGGCGCTGCGGCGCAACGGGGCGGACATGCTGCCGGAAAACCGCATCATGGCGCATTTCGACCTCGCCAAGTTCTGGTCGCAGCAGGGCGAGCGCCAGCGCGCCTTTGCATTCTGGGTCAGCGGCCACGCGCTGCTGCGGCGGTTCCAGCCGTTCGCGCGCGCCAATTTCCGGAGCTTCGTCAACGCCTCCATCACCGGCTTCTCCCGCGCGCGGCTGCACGAAGGGCCGCTCGCATCCAACCGTGACCCCGCGCCGGTGTTCATTGTCGGCATGCCGCGGTCGGGGACCACGCTCGCCGAGCAGATTCTCGGCGCACATCCGGCGGCGCACGCCGCGGGCGAGCGTCCAGAACTGGGCCGGCTGTTCAGCGCGCTGGGCAAGGGGGCGGACGACGCGGCGGGCGCGCAGCGTGTCGCCGCGCTCGACACCGAGGCGCTCGACGCGGCGGCGACCCGCTACCTCGCGGAGCTGCACGCGCTGGCGCCCGAGGCGGCGCGGATCGTCGACAAGATGCCGGCGAATGCGCTGTATCTCGGCCTGATCACCACGATGCTGCCGCGCGCGCGGATCATCCATTGCGTGCGCGACCCGCGCGATACCGGGTTCTCGATCTTCACCTACCGTTTCTACGGCGAACACCCGTACGCGCACGATCTCGGCGATCTCGGCTGGTATATGGCCCAGCACGCGCGGCTGATGGCGCATTGGCACGAGGCGTTGCCAACACCGCCGCTGCGCCTGTCGCTGGTGGACTGGGTCGCGGATTTCCAGGGCACGCTGGCACGCGTGCTGGACTATGTCGGGCTGCCGTACGACCCGGCATGCGAGCGGTTTTTCGAGCAGGAGGGGCCGGTGCGCACCGTAAGCCGCAAGCAGGTGCGCGAACCGGTGAATGCGCGCGGGCTCGGCCGATGGAAGCCGTATGCCGCGCAGCTGGCGCCCATGATCGCGGAACTGGCGAAATTGCTAGGGCCATCCGACGACGAGATTCTTCGCTCCCGAACGCAGCCGAGGTGACGGCGGAGCGCGCGATGCCCGAAAATCCCCGCGGACATGGAGCGGCGCGGACGCGGTCCGAGGGATGCGGGCATCGGCCTCGGCACTATGGTCGGTCCGGCAGCCGTTTCGTTCAGGGCCGTATTCCCGCGGCCTACGCTTCGTCGCTTTCTGGTGCTGCGGACCAGATGGTGGCGTCGCGCATGCCGATATAGGCGGCGATGACGCGCGGATCCTCGGCAAGGGTCTTGGCCGGACCGCGCAAGGTCAGGCGGCCATCCTCGCAGACCGCCGCGTGCCGCGCGAACCGCAGGGCGGCGCGGGCATTCTGCTCGGCAACCAGGACCGCCAGGCCGCCGTCCAGCAGGCGCGAGAGGGACGCGTAGAGCTCGGCGATGACGCGCGGGGCCAGGCCCGTCGAGGGTTCATCTAGAACCAGCAGCTTGGGGCGGCCCATCAGCGCGCGCGCGATCGCCACCATTTGCTGCTCGCCGCCGGAGAGCAGGCCGCAGCGCGTATCGCGCAGCGGCCGAAGCTTGGGGAAGATCGCGAACATCTCGCTCCGCCGTTCGCGACGGACGGAGGCCGGTTCGCGCGCGGCGCCAAGCTCCAGCGTGTCGGCCACGCTCAGCATCGGAAAGAGTTGGCGCCCTTCCGGTGCGTAGCCGATGCCCAGCCGGGCGCGCGCGTGGATATCGAACCCGTCGAGGCGCGTGCCAGCGAAGCGGATCTGCCCGCCGAGCAGTGGAATCTCTCCCATGATGGCACGCAGCAGGGTCGATTTGCCGGCGCCGTTTGCGCCGATGATGGCCAGGGTCTCGCCGTGGCCGAGCGCGAGATCCACCGCGTGCAGCGCTGGCACGCGACCATAGCCCGCGCTGACGCCTTCGAGTCGTAGCACTTCAGGCGGCGACATCGGCCGCGTCCTCCAGCTCGACCCCGAGATAGGCGGTGATCACCGCGGGATCATTGAGTACGGCGTGCGGATGCCCCTCGGCGATGGTGACGCCGAAATCGAGGACCTGCACCCGCGCAGCCAGCGGAGCGATCGCCGGCAGCACATGTTCGATCGCCACCACCGCGCACCCGCCCGCCATTGCGTGGCGGAGTGCAGCGTGGACCCGCGCGATCTCCTCGGCCGACATCCCCGCCATCGCCTCGTCGAGCAGCAGCACCTTGGGTTGCAGGGCGAGCGCACGGGCGATCTCCAGCAGGCGCTGGCGGCCAGGGGGCAGGGTCTCGGGCACCTCTCGCCACTGCTCGAGCAGCCCCACTTGGGCCAGGATGCGCGCCGCCTCGGTCCGCGCTCGGCGTCGGTTCCGATGCAACGACAGGGCGGCGAGCAGGACGGTTTCCCAGACGGTGAGGGACGCGAACAGCCGGCTGGTCTGGAAGGTGCGGGCAATGCCGGAGCGGGCGAGCCGCTCGGGGCGAAGGGGGGGCAGGCGCTTGCCGTCGAAAACGATATGGCCCGTCGCCGGGCGCGCGAAGGCCGAGATCAGGTTGAAGAGCGTGCTCTTGCCGGCGCCGTTCGGGCCGATGACCGCGAGCATCTCGGCCGGGTAGGCGACCAGATCCACTGCTTTCACGGCGAGCACGCCACCGAAGCGAATGCCGAGATTGAAGCAGCGCAGCACTGGGGCGCGCTTGTCGGGCATGGCCGGGGCCGTCGCCGGCGCGGCAGTGACCGCTGGCGGCGGCGCCCAGACCGGGGTCCGTCGCAGTACGCCACGCCGCGCGAGCGCTGCCATCGCACCGCCTGGCATCGCCACCGCGATCAGTATGGTGAGCCCCCCGAGCACGATCTGCTGCTCCATCGGAAACCGGGCCCAGAGAAAGGTGCTGAGAACCGAGATGGTCGCGCCGCCAACCAGCGGCCCCCAGACCGTGCCGATGCCGCCGGCGGTGACCATCAGCACGCTCTGCAGCTCGATCGTTCCGTTGAACGCGCTGGACGGGTCGAGATAGCCGAGATTCCACGCGTACAACGCTCCGCCAACCGCGGCGAGCGCGGCGCTGAGACAGAAGGCGAGCACCTTCACCGACCAGACATGCACCCCGGAGGCACTCGCCGCGACGGCATCGTCGCGGATCGCCAGCAGCCGCAGCCCGAACCGGCTGCGCAGCATCAGCCATGTGGCAGCGAGCGCGGCAGCGGCGACGAGCAGCATCACGGCGGCACAGATGTGCGGATCCTCCGCGGCATCGAAGGACATCCCCATCGGTCCGCCGGTGACGCGCATCGCGCTGACCGATATCTGCAGGATGCGGGCGAGACCGAACATGCCGAGGGCGAAGAAGATACCGCTGAGCCGCAGCATGATCAGGCCGAGTGGAAGCGCGAGAATGATGGCGCCGAGAGCGGCCGCGGCAATCGCCATTGGCCAGGGCAGCGCCAGCCGCGTCGTCGCCAGGGCCGCGACATAGGCTCCGACTCCGAAGAAACTGACCTGGCCGAAGGAAACGTAGCCGGTAAACCCGCCGATCACGTTCCAGCCGATGGCCAGCAGGATTGCGAGACCGGCATTGAAGAGCGTCTGTGCCAGGTAGGCGCTGCCAGAGCGGGTGATGACGAGCGCGAGAAGGAGCAGCGTGCCCAGAAAGACCGCTTCGATCAGCCGATCCCTCATACGCGCCCTGCCTGGCCCAGCAATCCTTGCGGGCGCACGACAAGCACAGCGATGAACACGATATAGATGACTGCTGCCGCGGCGTTGGAGCCGAGATAGAACTGCGCGAACACTTCGGTCAGTCCGAGCAGTTCCGCCGCCAGCCAGGCGCCGGCGTAGTTGCCGAGCCCGCCCAGCGCAATCAGCGTGAAGGCGTGCACGGTCAACTCGCCCCCGGTCGAGGTCTGGAACGGGATCAGCGTGATCACCAGCGCACCCGCGCCGCCGGCCATGGCCGAACCGAGACCGAACGCCAGCATACGGACGCGCCGTACATCGATCCCGCAGCTCGCCGCGCCGAGCGCGGATTGCGCCGTCGCATGGAGCGATTTGCCGGTGATGGTGGTGGTCAGCCAGAGATGGATCAGGAGCGTGGTGGCGAACGCGGCAAGGGAGGCGGCGAGCAGCCCGGCTGGGATCGCGATCGGCCCGGCCTGCACCGCGCCCTCCAGGAACGGCACCGATTGGAACTGCGACCCCCAGACCAGGAAGCTGGCATTGGCGACGACGTAGGAGAGGCCGAAGGTTGCCAGCAGGGTGCGCAGCTCGCCTTCGGAGCCCGCTGCGGTGATGTGTTCGAGCAGCCCGAATTGCACGCCCGCGCCGATGGTGAACATCACCAGCGCGGCGATCGGGAAGGCGGCCAGCGGGTTCAGTCCGACCTCGGCGAAGAGGCTGAGCGCGAGCAGGCCACCGAGAACGATGAAGTCGCCATGAGCAAGGTTGACCACCTTCATGACGCCGTAGATGAGGTTGAGCCCGGTCGCCATGAGCAGATAGACGCCGCCCCAGAGCAGCCCGAGAATCGCGAGCGTGATGACGGTCAGCATCGGCGATGGCGTTCCCCGTCGGTGCTCGGCCGTCTACCAGGCGGGGTGAGGCAGCGCAGGGGCCGCGGTCTGCTGCTCCGCCGGCCATACGAGTTCCTGCTTGCCGTGCTGCCATTGCAGCGCATAGCTCGTGTAGCCGATCTGGACGCCGGTCTTGTCGAGATGGAATTCGCCGGCAACCGTGGGCGCGGTCGTTGCCAGCAGCGTATCGCGGATCTTCGTCTGATCGAGGCTGCCGACCTTGTTCACCGCAGCGGCGAGCACGTTGAGGCTGGCATAGGCGACGGCGGCGTGATAGTCGGGCGCGCGGCCGAACATCGCCGTGAACGCCTGCACGAATTCGACATTGCCGGCGGTCTTCAGCGTCGGAAAATAGAGCGTGGTGCCGAACACGCCTTCGGCCGTGTCACCGAGGCCCTTGTGGAATTCCGGCTCGACCGGACCGATGCTGAAGGCGAACATCTTTGCCGCGATCCTCTGCGACTTCGCCGCCCGCATGATGCCCTCGGAATCGGCGAGATAGGTGGCGCCGACGATCAGGTCCGGATGGGAGGCGCCGGCTTTCAGCACGAGCGCACTGAAATCGGTCATCGTCGGCGCGAAGGTTTCGTCGAACACGATGCGCAGGCCGCGCCGGGCCGCTTCGGCGCGGACGCCGGCGGCAAGCTGCTGGGGAAACTGCGTGTCCTGCACCAGCAGCGCGATGGTCTTGTAGCCTTTCGCGGCGGCGAGATCGATGACCGGAACCATGTAGCGCGCAGTCTGCGTCATCGCCTGCAGGAGATAAGGAAAGCGGCCGCTGAACGCCTCGGTGTTCGCCGCCAGGCTCGGCATCACCTTCTTCGCACGGTTGACGATGGGCGCGACGGCGGAGGTGAGATCGGTCTGGTAGGGGCTGACGAGGAGATCGACACGGTCGTCGGTGAGCAGCTTCTGGTAGAGCTGCACTGCGGTCGAAGGATTGCCCTGATCATCGTACGCGACGAGTTCGACCGGCCGCCCGAGCAGCCCGCCGGCGGCGTTGATCCGCGCGACGGCGAGTTTGTAGCCCTGCAGCTCGAACAGCGCCGGCGGAGAATAGGGTCCGGTCTCGGTGATCGAGAGGCCAATGCGGATCGGCGCCTCGGCCGCCCAGCCTTCAGTCGATCGGCCATCGGCGGCGATCAGCATGCCAAGGACGCTGAGGGCGGCGAGACCGACCGCCGATCGCCTGGCGCGGCGCGCTGCTGTCTTCGGCATTGATATCCTCCCCGCGACGATCGGCCGCTCCAGCCTGGACCTGGATGATCCTGTTGCCCAAGCATCGCCGAAGCGGGGAGGGCGCGCAATCAGAAATTTCACGATGGCAAATACACTGCGACCAATCCGCAAGGATCTCCGCAGTCAGCCCTCCTCGGGCCCCGCTCCGGGCGTCGTGAAGCCGAGCTCGCCCGACAGCTGGTCGGCGGCGGCGCGTACCAGCGTCGCGCACTCCTGCAGCCGGGCCAGCGAGAGCCGCCAGATCGGCCCGGAGATGCCGAGCGCGCCGGCGACGAGGCCGGTGAAGTCGCGCACCGGCACGGCGACGCAGCGCACCTCCGGGTCGAACTCGCCATCGTCGAAGGCGATCCCGTCCCGTCGGACCTCCTCGAGTTGGCGCCGCAGCCGCTCGGGCTCGACGGTTGTGTGCGGCGACAGCGGGCGCAACTCGGTCGTGGCGAGGTAGCGGTCGAGCTGCGACGGCGCCAGCGCGGCGAGGAGCGCCTTGCCGAGTCCGGTGCAATAGGCCGGACGCAGCGGCCCGACGCTGCTCGCCATCTGGAAGGCGCCCGCGCCCTGGGTTTTCGCCAGCACGACAACACTGCCACCGGACCAGACTCCGAAATGCCCGGTCTCGCCGGTGACGGCCGAGAGATTTTCGAGCACGGGCGTGGCGAGGCTGATCAGTTCGACCTCGTCGCGCGCGGCGGCGGCAAGGGCGAAGAGCGGGCGGCCGATGCGGTAGCGTCGCCCTTCCCGCATCTGCCGCACATAGCCGCGCGCGACCATGGTCTGCACGAGATGGAACACGGTGCTGGTGTGCAGCCCGAGACGCTTGCTCAGTTCGGCGAGGGTGACGCCGTCGCGGCTGCGGGCGACCTCCTCGAGGATGGCGAAGGCGCGCTCGATGGACTGGATGCCGCCGCGCTCGCGGCTCCGTCCCTCATCCGCCGCGTCCGCCGCTGCCGCCATAGTCGGATCCTCCCCCTGCCTGCCGTGCCGGACATTTTCACATACTTGCATGAACAACGACAATGTTGAATGATTTGCCGAGGCCCGCACCGCGCGGCCCGGCAGAGGGAACGAGCCATGGCCCGCATGAAGGGTGGAGAATTGATCGCCGAGTTCCTCGTGCGCGAGGGATTCGAGCACGTCTTCGGCCTCTGCGGCCACGGCAATGTCGGGATGCTCGACGCGCTGCATGGCGTTCGCGACCGCGTGGCGCTGATCTCGCCGCGCCACGAGCAGACCGCGGGCCACATGGCGGACGCCTATTTCCGGGTCAAGCACCGTCCGGCCGCGACGCTCACCTCCTGCGGCCCGGGCTCGGCGAACCTGGTCATGGCGCTGGCCAACGCCTACGCCGACTCCTCGGCCTTTCTCGCGCTCACCGCCAATGTTCCGACGCAGCAATTCAACCGAGGCCCGTTCCAGGAACTCTACCGCCAGAAGGAGGCGGACTTTCCCGCGGTCTGCCGCCCCGTGGTCAAGCGCGGCTTCCAGCCCACCCGGGTGGACATGCTGCCCGCCGCGCTGCGTCTGGCCACCGACACCATGCTCGGCGGCCGGCCCGGCCCGGTGCAGGTGGACATCCCCTTCAACCTGTTTCAGGAGGAGGACGACGTCGCGGTGCAGCCGAGCGTGCGGCTCAGCACCGCGCGCCGCTCCGGGGCCGCGCCCGAGGACATCGCCGAGACCGTCGATCGGCTGCTCGCCGCCGAGCGGCCGGTGCTGTTCATCGGCCATGGCGTGACCCTCGCCGAGGCCGCGGATGAGCTCACGTCGCTGGCGGAGCGGCTCAACCTGCCGGTGATCACCTCGCCCAACGGCATGGGCTGCATTCCCGGTTCGCACCCTTTGGCGCTCGGCTTCATCGGCCGCAACGGGGTCTATCCGGCCAACCAGGCCGGCCGCTACGCGGACCTCGTGCTGGCGATCGGGGCACGCTTCGACGACCGCTCCGCCTCCTCCTGGATCGAGGGCTATTCCTGGAATTTTCCCAGCTGCAAGCTCGTCCAGGTCGATCTCGACACGGCCGAGATCGGGCGCAACTACCCGGTCGATCTGGGCATCGTCGCCGATGCGCGGAGCTTTCTGCGCCAGTTGCTAAGCGAGCTCGACCGGCGCGGCACGCCGCGGCCGGAGCGGGGCGATTGGCTCGCCATGATCGATGGGTGGCGGCGCGAATGGGACCAATTCACGCGGCCGAACTTCGCCATCGACACGTCCCCGCTGCGACCCGAGCCGGTGGTCGCGGCGGTGCGCGCGGTGCTGCCCGACGATGCCATCCTCTCGCTCGATTCCGGCGTCCACCACAACTGGTTCATGCAGTTCTGGGAGGCGCGTCAGCCACAGACCATGCTGAACGCCTGGGGCTTCTCCGCCATGGGTTTCGGCGTCAGCGGCATTCTCGGCGCCAAGCTCGCGGCGCCGGAGCGTGTCTGCGTGTCGGTCTGCGGCGATGGCGGCTTCACCATGACGCCGCACGTGCTCTGCACCGCCGTCGAGTACGACATTCCTTGCGTCTGGGTGATCTGGAACAATTTCGCCTGGGGGGCGATCCGCGACATCCAGTATGGGCTGTTCGGCGGGCGCGAGATCGGCACCGGCTTTTATCGCGGCGAGAATCGCGAGCGCTACAATCCGGATTTCGCCGCGCTCGCCCGCGCGCACGGCGTCGACGGTGTCACGATCACCCGCATCGCGGATCTCGCTCCCGCGCTCGAGCACGCGATCGCGTCGAACCGGCCATGGGTGCTCGACGTGCATGTCGATGCCGAGGTGCGTCCGCCGGCGACCGGCACCTGGGCGCTGCCGCCGATACCGCACAAGGAGCCGGTCTTCGGCGCCCGCCGCACCGCCGCCGAGCTCGGCTTGCTGCCCGGCGCCTGAACGGAGGGACACATCATGTATCATCGCAACGGGGCCAGTATCCGCAACATCGCCGAAGTGCTGTGGGAGACGCCGCCCGAGCATTTCGACGCGCACTCGAAAATGCTGGTGACGCCCGCGGCGTCGGCCGGCACGCGGTTCGATTTCCGCATCTCCTCCTATCAGCCGCGCGGCTATGTGAAGCCGCATCGGCACGCGATCCAGGAGCAGATCTATCACGTGCTCGAGGGCGAGGGGCTGATGGAAATCGACGGCGAGCGCGTCGTCGTCCGCCGCCACGACTGCATCCATCTTCCCCCGGGCGTGGAGCACGCGATCTACAACACCGGGCTGGTCGATCTCGTGTTCTTCGTCATCACGACGCCCCCGACCGACGCGTAGGGCGCGATGGCGGCGGCCGGCCACTACGACCTCGTCGTGGCGGGAGCCGGCGCGGCGGGCATGACAGCGGCCGCCGTCGCGGCGTCCCAGGGCATGCGCGTGCTGCTGGTCGAGAAGACTGCGCTGGTCGGCGGCACCACGGCCTGGTCCGGCGGCATGGTCTGGGTTCCCGCCAACCGGCAGATGCTGGCCGCGGGCATGGCGGACAGTCTCGATGCGGCCCGGCGCTATCTCGCGGCCACCGTGGCAAGCGAGTCGGGTGCGGCGATGCGCGAAGCCTTCCTCACCCACGCGGGCGAGGCGATCGACTATCTCGCCGCGCACACGCCGGTGCGGCTGAGGCCGGTTACTGTGTATCCCGACTATTATCCGGATCGGCCCGGCGCCACGCTGGGCGGGCGGGTGCTGGAACCGTGCCCGTTCGATGCCCGCGCGCTCGGCTCGCGATTCGCGCTGCTGCGCCCGCCGCTGCCGGAGTTCACCCTGTTCGGCGGCATGATGGTCAGCCGGCCGGACATCACCCATTTCCGCCGCGTGTTCCGCTCGGCCCACGCGACCTGGCGAGTGGCGAGCCTCCTGGCGCGCCATGCTCGCGAGCGCCTCACCGCGCCGCGCGGCACGAGCTTGTATCTCGGCAACGCGCTCGCCGGACGCTTGCTGCTCGCGGTCACCGAGCTCGGCGTAGAGCTGCGATTGGGAACGCGGATCGCCGCGTTGCGGCGCGATGGCAGGCGGGTCAGCGGGCTCGTGCTCCGCAACGGGTCGGACGACGAGGCGGAGCTGACCTGCCGTGCGGTGGTTCTGGCCACCGGTGGCTTCTCTCACGATGCCGCCTTGCGCGCCCGCATGCTGTCGCCGGCCGCCGGCCCGCTCTCCGCCGCTGCCCCGGGCAATGCGGGCGATGGCATCCGTCTCGGTCTGGACGTTGGCGGGGAACTCGGCACGGCCAACGCGTCCGGCGCGTTCTGGGTGCCGGCCTCGCGGTCTCGCCGCGCCGATGGTTCCGAATGCGTCTTCCCACACACCGTCACCGACCGCGCCAAGCCTGGCCTGATCGCGGTCGATGATGCGGGTCAGCGCTTCGTCAACGAGGCCGTCTCGTACCATGAATTCGTCCTGGCGATGCTGCGCCATGGGCTCGGTGCGACCCGCCCGGCCTATCTCGTCTGCGATCGGCGATTCCTGTGGACCTACGGGCTCGGGCGCGTGCGCCCGTTCAGCCTGCGCCTGCGCGAGCACCTCGCCAGCCACTATCTCCACGCCGCGCCGAGCCTGGGCGCGCTTGCCCTGACGCTCGGCATCGACGCGGCCGGACTGACCGCCACGGTCGCGGCGCATAACGCGGATGCGCGTGCCGGCGTCGACCGCCGCTTCGGGCGCGGCTCGGACGCCTATCAGCGCCATCTCGGCGACGCCGACCATCGGCCCAATCCCTGTCTGGCGCCGCTGGAGACGCCACCCTTCTACGCCGTTGCCGTCTATCCCGCGGACCTCGGCACCGCCACGGGTCTGCTCACGGACGCGCGGGCGCGGGTGCTGGCCGCCGACGGCACGCCGGTCCCCGGCCTCTACGCGTGTGGCAACGACATGAACTCGGTAATGAACGGGGCCTACCCGGGGCCCGGCATTACGCTGGGCCCGGCCCTGACCTTCGGCTATCTCGCGGCGCGCGATGCTGCGCAGAATGCCGCGCTCGGGCCGGGCTGAGCGATAGCGGCGATTGCGCCAGCCAGTGCCATCGGGTCGATCTGGCGCATCACGTCGGCCGTCGTCGGCGTCCGCGCCATGGCGCGGACCTGTCGCTTTCCATCGCCACCATGCATCGGTACGCTGGCGCGTCAGAGGGTAGGATATCGCGGCCAGGGCCGTCGATCGTTTCGGAGACCACGCCATGCAGCTGCATGCAGATCTTTCTCGCCCCGCAACAGTCGATAGCGCGGCGCTCGCCTGGGTCGCCTCGCCCATCGCTGGTGTCGAGCGGCGCATGCTCGAGCGCGACGGCGACGAAGTGGCGCGCGCGACGTCGCTCGTGCGCTACGCCCCGGGCTCCGCCTTTTCCGCCCACACCCACGGCGCCGGCGAGGAGTTCCTGGTGCTGGAGGGCGTGTTCTCCGACGAGACCGGGGATTTCCCGGCCGGATTCTACGTGCGCAACCCGCCGGGATCGCGTCACACGCCCTCCAGCGCGCCGGGGGCCGTGATCCTCGTCAAGCTCCGCCAGATGCCACCGCAGGAGACCGCTTTCGTCCGCGTCGATACGCGGGACCCTGCCATCTGGCGCGATCTCGGCCAGGGGCGGCAGGAAGCCGTGCTGTTCGAGGCACCCTGGGAGCGCGTGGTGATGCTGCGCCTGCCACCCGGGGACCAGGGACGCCAGGAGACCTGGCCGCACGGGGCGGAGGCCTTCGTCGTCGAGGGCGATGTGCTGATCGACGGCGCGCGTCACCCCGCCGGCAGTTGGCTGCGGCTGCCCCCCGGGAGCCAGGCGGTCGTAGGCAGTCGCGCGGGCGCGCTGCTCTACCGCAAGACGGGACATCTCGGGTGATGAAGAACGCCGCGCCCGGCGGCGCGACCCGTACCGGATCCGTTGCCGGTAACAAGCCGTGCCGCCTGATTGAGCGACTTGATCACCCAAGCCGCGGCCTGTATATGCCTCCGCCACCGGGGCCATAGCTCAGTTGGGAGAGCGCCTGAATGGCATTCAGGAGGTCAGGGGTTCGACTCCCCTTGGCTCCACCACCCCCCGGCAGCCGGCGCCGACCGTAGACGCCAAGCCCGATCGGCATCCGCCCGATCTTCCACGCATGATCGATAGCGACAGCGGACGGCGCGGGGTCGGAGTCGCTCAGGGTTGTCCGGCTGTGCCGGCGGGCTGGTGTTTCGGGGCGAGAAACCCGTCGAGCGCGAGGAGTGCGACGCCGCAGACGATGGCTGCGTCGGCGACGTTGAAGACGTACCACGACCAGCCGAAGGCGTGCGCGTGGATGAAATCGACCACCGCGCCGAAGCGCAGCCTGTCGGCGACATTGCCGATGGCGCCGCCAGCGATGGCGCCAAGGGCGAGCGAGACCCGGGCGCGTTCAGCCCGGCGCATCCAGGCTCCGAGCGCGATGATTATGGCGAGGGCCACGACCACGAGGAGAGGGCGCTCCGAGTCGCCGAGATGGTTCAGCAGGCCGAAAGTGATGCCGCGGTTCCAGACCATGGTGAGGCTCAGCACCGGCAGAACGTCGATATGCCCTCGCGCCGGCAACAGCAGTCTGTCCAGCACCCAGAACTTGCTGGCCTGATCGGCGGCGAAGACAGTGATCGCGGCGAGGATGCCGATCAACAGCGCGCGGCGCTGCGTCATTCGGCAGCCGCCCGGCAGACCAGGCCCGATTCGACCGCGTCCACGCAGCGGTGGCAGAGGGTCGGGTGCCGCGAGTCCGTTCCGACTTCTTCGAGGACTTTCCAGCACCGTGCGCATTTTTGCCCTGGTGCGAGATCGATCGTGGCCGGGATGTCGCCGGCGCTGAAGCGAACCTTCGAAACGATGGCAACATCGGCCCAGCTCGCTTCATCGAGGAGCCCGGCCGCATCCGAGCGATCCGGCATGATGGCGATCGCCTCCAGTGACGAACGGATTTTGCCCTCCGCGCGTCGCCGCTCGATCTCCGACGTTATGTGGAGCCGGACGGCGCGGATCTGTTCCCACTTCGCTCCCAGTGCCTCGTCCCGCCAATCTGTCGGGAGCGGGGGGAACGTCTCCAGATGCACACTGCCCTCTGCGCCGAAGCGCGCGCTCCACGCCTCCTCGGCGGTGAAGCACAGAACCGGGGCGAGCCAAGTGCACAGGCTGCGATGGAGATGATCGAGCACGGTGCGCGCGGCCCGACGGCGAAGACTGTCGGGTCGGTCGCAATAGAGGGTGTCCTTGCGGACGTCGAAATACAAGGCTGACAGGTCGGTGGCGCAAAACGCATGCAGGGCCGGATAGAAGCCGGTCCAGTCGTAGGAGAGCGTGGCCTCGCGCAGCTTTGCATCGAGTTCGGTGAGCCGGTGTAGCACCCAGCGCTCGAGTTCCGGCATCTCTGCGTACGGCACGCGCTCGGCCTCGGTGAAGCCATCCAGGCAGCCCAGCAGCCAGCGCAGCGTGTTGCGCAGACGGCGATAAAGTTCGGCCTGCTGCTTGAGAATTTCGGGGCCGACGCGAAGGTCCTCGGTAGTGTCGGACATCATCACCCAAAGGCGGAGGATATCGGCGCCATACTGCTTGATGACATCCTGCGGCGCGGTGGTGTTGCCGAGGGATTTCGACATCTTGCGGCCCTGCTCGTCGAGCACGAAGCCGTGCGTCAGAACCGCCTTGAACGGCGCGACGCCGCGCGTGCCGACCGATTCGAGCAGTGACGAGTGGAACCAGCCGCGATGTTGATCGGAGCCCTCCAGGTAGAGATCGGCCGGCCAGGGCAGACCGCGCGCCTCCAGCACGAAGGCATGGGTCGAGCCGCTCTCGAACCAGACATCGACGATGTCCTTCACCTGCTCGTAGTCCGCGGGATCACGCCCCGGCCCGAGGAAGCGTTCCGGGGGGGAGGAATACCAGGCGTCCGCGCCCTCCGTTTCGAAGATCGCAACGATGCGCGCGACGACCTCGGGGTCGCGCAGCGGCTCGCCGCTGGCGCGATGCACGAAGACGGCGATCGGCACGCCCCAGGCGCGCTGGCGCGAGATGCACCAGTCGGGGCGCGCGGCGACCATGCTGCCGATGCGGTTGCGCCCCTGTTCCGGCACGAACTGGGTCGCCCCGATCGCGGTGAGTGCCTTTTCGCGAATCCGCCCCGGCCCGTCCATCCGGATGAACCATTGCGGCGTGGCGCGGAAGATCAGCGGCGCCTTGGAGCGCCAGGAATGCGGGTAGGAATGGACCAGCACGCCGCGCGCCACCAGCGCGCCTTGATCGGCGAGGGCGGCGCAGACGGCATCGGCGGCCTTGTAGACGTGCAGCCCGGCAAACAGCGGCACCCACGCGTTGAAGGTGCCATCATCCCCGACGGTTTCCGGAACGTCGATGCCATGGGCGCGGCCGAGGATGAAATCATCGTCACCATGTCCCGGCGCGACATGCACGAAGCCTGTGCCCGCCTCGGTGGTGACGAAGTCGCCGGGCAAGAGCGGCACGGCGAATTCGTATCCGAGGCCGCTTAGCGGATGGGCGCAGATCGTGCCGGCCAACTCGGCGCCGGTGAAGACGTGTTCTAGGTGGTGGGTGGTGACCCCGGCGACGTCGAGAAACGCCGGCAGCAGCGGCAACGCGACGAGCAACCGTTCGCCTGCGCGTGCGCCGGCGCTCTCCGTAGCGGTGTCCACATGCACGAGCGCGTATTCGATGTCGGGGCCGAAGGCGATCGCGCGGTTGCCTGGCATCGTCCAAGGCGTCGTCGTCCAGATCACCACGCTCGCACCTGTGAGCATGGGGGCAGCCGGGGTCACGATCGGGAAGCGCACCCAGATCGTCGTCGAGGTATGGTCGTGATATTCGACCTCGGCCTCGGCGAGCGCGGTTTTCTCCACCGGCGACCACAGCACCGGGCGCAAGCCGCGATAGAGCGCGCCATTGAGGAGGAACTTGCCGATCTCGCCTGCGATGGCGGCCTCGGCGGAAAAATCCATGGTGGCATAACGATGCGCGAAGTCGCCCTCGACGCCGAGGCGGCGGAACTCTTCCGCCTGCACGTTCATCCAGTGAGCGGCATAGGCGCGGCACTCGGCGCGGAAATCGAGAATCGGTACCGCATCCTTGTCGCGTCCGGATTTGCGGTATTCTTCCTCGATCTTCCATTCGATCGGCAGGCCATGGCAGTCCCAGCCGGGGATATAGTCCGCGTCGAAGCCGGCCATCTGCCGGGCGCGGTTGACGACGTCCTTCAGAATCTTGTTCAGCGCGGTGCCGATATGCAGGTTGCCGTTGGCGTAGGGCGGGCCGTCATGCAAAATGAACTTCTCGCGCCCGCGCGCAGTCGCGCGCAGCTTTGCCCAGAGGTTCATCCGCTCCCAGCGGGCCAGGATCTCGGGTTCGCGGCGCGGGAGATCGCCGCGCATTGGAAAATCCGTCCGCGGCAGGAACACGGTGTCGCGGTAGTCCTGGGTCTCGGTCATCTGGGTCTTTCGCAGGCGGGATGGGGATCGGCCGGAGCGGGCGCGCGACGAGGCCGGACCGGGTCAGGCGGCCGGGGAGGGAATTCGCGCGCGGCAGGGCTCCGACATGGGCGGGACTATGCGGAGCGGGGTGCCTGGCGGTCAAGCGTCCGAAATGGACCATCGTCGGGAGCGATCCGGCGCCGAAACGCGTCATGCTGTCGTCAGCGAACCGGGATAGCACTATCACCTAGCCGGGGCTGTTGCTGGATTATCGCCTTTGAGCTGGGATTTTAGGCCATAATGATGATCGGGCCTGCCATCCTCCTCGGCATCGCGTCGGCGGGGACGGCGGAGAAGTGGGCCGGTGGCCAAGAGGGCCGCCGGCCCCGCCCGTGATCGTGCGGCCAAAGCCGAGAAACCGGCGTTGGTACCGGACCATCATGATGATTTGCGGGCTGGATCAGTCGATGCCGAGCAGCGCGCGGGCCTCGGCGACATCGGCGGCGATCTGGGTCTTCAGCTGATCGAGCCCGGAGAATTTCCGCTCCGGGCGCAGAAAGGCGTGCAGCGCGACGGATGCCTCCGCCCCGTAGAGATCACCTTCGAAATCAAACAGATGCGCCTCAAGCCGGCTTTCGAGCGAGCGGCTCACGGTCGGCCGGCGGCCGATATTCGCCACACCCGGGTAGGTCGCGCCGTTCGGAAGCGTCACCGTGACCGCATAGACGCCCCGGGCCGGTTCGAGATGGCGGCCGAGGGGGATATTCGCGGTCGGGAAGCCGATCGTCCGGCCGCGCGCATCGCCATGGGCGACGACGCCGCGAATGGACCAGTTCCGCCCGAGTTCGGCCGCGGCCCGCTCCGGGTATCCGTCCTGCAGCAACCGTCGGATGCGCGAGGCCGAGATCGGACCCTGCGCGTCGGCCAGCGGCGGCACCACGGTGAGGCCGATGCCGCGCGCCTCCGCCTGCGTCGCGAGAAACCCGATATCGCCGCCGCGGCGGTGGCCGAAGGCGAAATCGACCCCGCACGCCAGGTGTCGCGCCCCCAATGCCCCGGCCAGAACATCGCTGACGAACGCCTCGGCGGTGAGCGCGCTGAAGGACCAGTCGAACGCGATCTCGAAGATCGTCTGCACACCGAGCTGCGCGAGGGCGGCGGCCTTTTCAGCGGCGAGAGTCAGGCGGAATGGGGGGTCTTCGGGGCGGAACAGTTCGCGAGGGTGCGGCTCGAAGGTCAGCACCGCAAGCGCGGCGTCCGGCCGCGCCGCGTGAGCCGCGCGCACCACGCTGGCGTGCCCGAGATGGACCCCGTCGAAATTTCCGAGCGCGACCGACGCTCCGCGTGCCGAGGCGGGGACCGCCCGCCAATCCCGATAGACCGGAATGTCCTGCATGTCAGCCTTGCCAAATTTAGAGCCAGCCGACGCCGGCGATCCGATCTCGCATCAGGCCCGCCCGGTCTGCCGTATTGCGAGCGTCATGACCGTGATTGTCAGATAACTGAAACAAATGCGGAATTCAAAAACCCGGTGATCCCGCAGGGCCGCGGCCCACGGCGCAGGCCAGCCTAACCGCTCATCCGCACTGTTGCAAGAACAGCACAGCGCTCGGCTCGCATGCGAACGAGACCGCTGCACTGCACAAATATCCCTTGCACCGCCGCCGCGGGCGCTTATCATCATGGACGTAGGGCGCGCTCAGCGCGTCCTGCATTCTTGGACGTTTCCTCCCTAAACTTGGCGGCGCTCAGCGCCGCCATTTTTTTGCCCCGAGTCGCGAGCCCGACCCGGGGTATAACGGATGTCGTGCTCTTTGGAAATCCGCGGTGCCGGCAGGTGCCGAAAGCCGATCGGCTTGGCCGCATCGGGCGCGGCCGGCAGGAGGGGCCATGCATGGGTGGAGGCGTCACAGGGTTCTATCAGGCGCGCGTTCTGCCGCGGTTGATCGCGCTGGCGATGCGGGCGCCTGAGCTCAACCGCTATCGTGCCCGCGTTTGCGGGGCTGCGGCCGGAAGGGTGCTGGAGCTCGGCATCGGTCCGGGGTTCAATTTGCCATTCTATGGCCCTGCCGTGGCCGAGGTGGTCGGCATCGATCCCGCCATGGCGCTCCTGGCGATGGCGCGCGGACGGGATGCGGCGTTTCCGGTGGAGTTGGTGGACGGATCCGCGGAGGCGCTACCGATCGAGAGCCAGTCGATTGATACAGTGGTCACCACCTGGACGCTGTGCAGCGTCCCCGATCCGCGCCGTGCACTGACCGACGCCCGGCGGGTGCTGCGCCCCGGTGGCCGGCTGCTGTTCTGCGAGCATGGGCGGGCACCGGATGCCGGCGTGCGGCTCTGGCAGGATCGGCTGACGCCGGCCTGGCGGCATATTGCCGGCGGCTGCCACCTCAATCGTCCCATCGAGGCGCTTGTCCGCGACAGCGGCTTCCAGGTCGAGAGCCTGGAAGCCGCCTACGCGCGTGGACCGAAGCTGCTCACCTATTTCTATACGGGTTCGGCGCGCGCGATGTGATCGGTCATCGCTATGTGTTGAGTTCGGCCTCGAGCCGCGCCACATCGACGCCGAGATCGGTTCCGCTGACCGTGGACAATTGCCGCCAGACGAGACCGTAGGCCTCATCGAGACGTCGCCGCACCCAGCGCCAAGTCGCCAGCTTGAACCGGCCCCAGGTGGCGAGGCGGAGCGTGTCGGTCTCGGCCAGGCCGGCATAGTCCCACGCCATCAGCATGTGGCCGCCGGCGATGGGGCCAGGATCGAGGCTCCCGTCGTCATCCCAGGGCTCGGCGCTGGCGGCGTTGTCCATGTCCCGCGCGGTGAGCGTGACGCCCCAATAGCCGGGGCCGACATGGGCGATGGCGGTGGCAAGGCTGCTTGGCGCCAGCGGCAGCACTCCGTAGAGGCCGGTCAGCGGGGCGTCCTGGCCGACATCGAAGCCGCGGGTCAGCTGCCGCTCGAGGACCTCGATCGCGATCGCGCCCTCGGTCACGGCGAGTTGCGCTGCGGTCGCCCCTTGCATCCCGATGCAAGCCGCGTAGAAGGCCGGGATCGCCGTATCGGCGATCGCGGCTTCGAAGCCATTGAGCGCCGAGACCGCCAGCGCCGCGTTTGCAAGCGCCGCCGCGGTGCAGTCCGGCAGGGTGTCGTTATCGAACAGGCGTGGCTGGAACGGAACCGCCCCACGGTCGACCGCGGGCGGAGGCGGCATGGCGGCGAAGCGATGGGTGGCCAGTTGCGGTGCCTTCGCCAGCGCCGCCTCGCTGTGTCCGAGACGCCCGAGGCGCATCAAATCTGCCCTTTCGCCGCCGCGGCGAGCTGCTGCTCGGCCTGCGAAAGCGTCATGCCGCTGCCGTAGCGTGCCGCCAGCATCGTCGGCGCGGTGGCAGCCTTCGCTGGCGCGCCGGTCAGCGTCGCGATGTAGCCCTCAACCATGGGCGCGACCATCGCGGCGGCGGCGATGATCATGGAATAGGGCGGCGGGATCAGCGGGACGGCGGCGAGCGCGGCGAGGATCGCGTTCAGGTCCGCCTCGGCCTTGCTCAGCGCCGGAGCGGCCGCAGTCGCGGTCATGCTCATCGATACCGATGTCAGAACGCCCCGCGCCTGCGCGGCATAGGTCTGGATTTGGGCCTGGACCTGCGCGGGCAGCAGGGACGGATCTGCCTTCGCGATGGCCGGCACCGCGTTGGACAGCGCGGCGATGGCGTTGTTGAGGTCGGCGACGATCTGGGCCGAGACTTGCGCGGCGGTCTGGCCGGCGCAGGCGGCGACGGCGAGAAGCGGGGTGGCGCTGAGCAGCGCGCGGCGGGTGGGGGACATCGGCGGACTCCTGGGACGTTAGTAATACTAACATTCCTACCCACCCGGTGATCAGGGCACAACCAAAACCTGTTCATCCGAGGATCAGGGAGCGCCGTTCAGCCTGACCAGAGCCGGCCCGTCCCCCGCGGGAGACGGGCCGGACCGAGACGTCAGCCGGCCAGGCGGGCCGCCAATTCGGCGACGTGCTTGCCCTGGTACTCTGCCAGCGCGAGCTCGTTCGCCGAGGGCTGGCGGGACCCATCCGGCCCGGCCAGCGTCGTGGCGCCATACGGCGTGCCGCCGGTGATCTCGGCCATGTTGACGAGGCCGGCCTGCGAGTACGGGATGCCGACGATGATCATGCCGTGGTGCAGCAACGTGGTGTGGAATGAAGTGATGGTCGTCTCCTGCCCCCCGTGCTGGCTCGCGGTCGAGGCGAAAACACTGCCGATCTTGCCGATCAGCTTGCCTTGTGCCCAGAGCCCGCCCGTCTGATCGAGAAAGTTGCGCATCTGCGCGGCCATGTTGCCGAAACGCGTGGGCGTGCCGAAGATGATGGCATCGTATTCGGCCAACTCGTCCACGGTGGCGATCGGCGCGGCCTGGTCGAGCTTGACATGCGCCTTCTCGGCGACCTCGCGCGGCATCAGTTCGGGGACGCGCTTGACCGCGACGGTTGCCCCGGCGACGGAGCGCGCGCCGGCGGCGACGGCCTCGGCCATGCGCTCGATATGGCCGTAGCTTGAGTAATAGAGAACGAGGATTTTGCTCATCGTGGCTTCCTTGCGCTGGTGTTCCGGGCGAGCGGGCCCATACCGTAAGCAAGCATATTATCTGATATCGAACTTGTCTAGCGCTGTAACCTCCACGGCGCGTTCCGGCGGGCCGACAGGCAGGGCGGTTGATCGCCCGCGGCGCCGCTGCGAGACTTCGCCATGATAAGGCCGGGTTTGACACCGGGACAGAGAGGGGAGACGCGTCATGACCGAATCGGAGTTCCGTGCGCTGGTGCTCACCGAGCAGGAGGGCGGCGTGCATGCCGAGATCCGCACGCTCACTGAGGCGGATCTGCCGGAGGGCGACGTCACCGTCGCCGTCAGCCATTCC
The DNA here is from genome assembly GCA_021815825.1 of Pseudomonadota bacterium. Classification (GTDB taxonomy): domain Bacteria; phylum Pseudomonadota; class Alphaproteobacteria; order Acetobacterales; family Acetobacteraceae; genus JAJZVV01. Next base: position 15,820 of record JAKAZO010000025.1, on the reverse strand, counting down.
TCGCTCAACTACAAGGACGCGATGATCCTGAAGGGTGTCGGGCGGCTGGTGCGGACATATCCGCATGTGCCCGGCATCGATCTCGCCGGTTCTGTCCTCGCCTCGACGGATCCCGGCTACGCGCCCGGTGATGCTGTGCTGCTCACCGGCTGGCGGGTCGGCGAGACGCATTGGGGTGGCTTTGCCGAGCGCGCGCGGGTGAAGGCTGGCTGGCTCGTCCGCCGTCCGGCCGGTTTTTCCGCCGCTTCGGCGATGACGGTGGGCACCGCTGGGATCACCGCGATGCTGGCGATCGAGACGCTCGAGCGCGCCGGACTGGCGCCGGAGCGCGGCGAGGTGCTCGTCACCGGCGCGGCGGGCGGGGTCGGCAGCATGGCGGTGGCGATGCTGTCGCGGCTCGGCTATCGCGTCGCCGCCTCGACGGGGCGCGGCGAGGAGGCTGATTACCTCAAAGGGCTCGGCGCTGCGGACATCGTGCCGCGCGCCGAGCTGGCCGCCGCCGGCGACCGGCCACTGCGCGCCGAGCGCTTCGCGGGCGCCATCGATGCCGTCGGTGGACGTGTGCTGGCGGGGGTGTTGCCACAACTCCGCTATGGCGGCGCGGTTGCGGCCTGCGGCCTGGCGGGTGGGAGCGAGCTGGTCACCAGCGTCATTCCCTTCCTGCTGCGCGGGGTGAGCCTTCTCGGCATCGACTCCGTCATGCAGCCCCTCGCGGCGCGCGAGCGGGGGTGGGCTCGCATCGCTGAGCTTCTACCAGAGGCGACGCTGGCTGCGATGCGCCGGGTGGTTGGCCTCGATGAGGCCGCTGCTCTGGCCGACGATATGCTGGCCGGACGCGTCCGCGGACGCGTCGTCGTCGATCTCGGCCGCCGCCTGGCCTGAGCGCGGCCGCTTGCAGCCTCCGTGCCGCACCAGCGCGCTCGGCGCGACGGCGCTGCAAGCCTCTCCGCTCGTTGGAGCACGGCCCGACCTGATGGAATCATCAGGTCGGGCCGTGCTGTAGAAACATGTAACTCCAGAGCAGCTTATCTCCGATGGGCGCGAGCCGGAATGGCTCAATCGGACCAGATGTCGCTGTAACAGGAGGCGGCTCGCCCGCGGGGCGGCTGGCGCCGCCATTCGTTACTCAATCACAGGATTTTGAACACAGTCCGCGGGCCTGGCTTGCGTGGGGCGCATCGCATTCAACTGCGTGGTGACGAGCCCATGCAGGCTGGCGTTGCCGGCAGCAGGGTCCGGTGCGAATTCCAGGGTAATTGCGGCGAGGTCGCATCAGTTCCAACGGCGGCAGGAATTCAGGCACGCACTCAATCGCTTAGGTGGCGCATGAGACGTATTTGCAGATAATCTATATTGAAACATCGCTCATTCAGAACGACTCCGCGCCGGCGTTGGACAATTCTAGCTCGCCGAGAATGTGGCCAGAATCTTCGTGCTTTCTGAGTTCTGCACTGCAACAATCGCAATCAGAGAAACTGATTCCCGGAGTCGTCCGCTGGTTGTGGTTTATTGCAAGACCGCAATTGCAATGTGCTCATACTTCTTTTCGACTCATCGTCTGGTCGCAGCAAAGTACTCGGGCTCAACAGCAAGTACCATTGACCAATTGTACTGTATGTGGCACGAATTCGCGTGGGCGATACGGGGGCCGTAATTGCCTCAGACTTTGCACATTGGCGAAGAATGTGGCCCGGCCGATCCCCGCCGACGGAGGAGTCTGAAAGTCCCGATCCATGGGGAGAGGTACGTCGGACGTCTGGTCTTGATGACTACGCAATGATAGGAACGGGAGACAGAGAATGCCGACCATCATCAACGGAAATCCCTACGGATTTTCCACCGTAGACGGCCTTGGCGCAGGCTTCACCGACATCATCAACCTGTTCGGGTTCTTCAACACGTTCAACAGCTTCGGCGCCAGCGACACGGTCAATGTCTGGACCGGCGGCTTCGATACCCTCAACATGGTCGGCACCGGCGTGACCGACCAGATCAATCTGGACGGCAGCGTCTATGACACCATCAACGGTGTCGGCATGTCCAACAGCACCTTCAACGTCACCGGCGGCGGAGGCGGCAACACGGTGAATGTCGTCAACGCCAGCGGTCTCAACCTCGTCACCGTCGGCGGCGTCGATAACAGTGTTGACCTGAACGGCAACGCGACCAACACGGTCTCCACCGGCATGGGCGTCGGCACCGTCATCATCGACGGCGGCGGAACCTCGGATGCCGGTTGGAACACGACCGTGGTGCTCGGCGGCAGCCAGAACCGCGTGATCGGGCAGAACGGCGGGCAGGACGCGAACTTCAATATCTCCGGTGGCACCGGCCAGGATATCGTCGGCATCGGCAATGGCGTGAACACGGTCACCACGGCCGGCGCCGGCAACGTGATCACGGTTGGCAACAACACCAACACCATCACCTTCACGGCCGGCAGCAACAACACCGTCCATATCGCTCCCGGGGCGCCGGCCAACCCGCTCGTGCTCGACACCGTCAATCTGGCCGGCACGAACAACCTGGTGACCGGCGGCGACGAGAGCACGACCGCCTCCGGCGGCACGGGCAGTGACACCTACATGCTCGGCAACGGCACCGACAGTGTGACCGACACTGGCGACCATGCCAGCATCACCCTTGGCAGCGGCACCGACACCGTCGTCGCCAATGGCAATGCCAACACGATCACCGTTGGGAACGGGTCGGACTCCATTACGGCCAACGGCAACAACGACACCATCAGCGCCGGTGCCGGCAGCACGCTCGGTTCCGTGTCGCTGACCGCCCACGGCAACAACAATGCGATCACCGTAGGCGGAACTGCCTCTGTTTCGGTCGGGGCTGCCAATACCGCGACCAACGACACGATCACGCTCAACGCGACCAACATCGGCTCGACGCTAGATCTGCCCGGCTCGAACAACATGGTGATGCTGACCAACGGCGCTGGCGGCACCATCAACGATAGCGCGACCGGTGGTGGGCTCACGCTCGACATCCTGGCGACGGCAGGAGCTCCGCACATCACCGTGAACGGCTTCGAGAACGACCTCACCGGTGTGCTCGATGTCAATCACGCCATCTACGGTAGCGTCGGGGCCGTGCAGGCGGCCTTCACCAACACGAATGCCGGTCTCGTGCTGCCGGTGGGGGCAGGGCAGATCCTATTTGCTGGCGATCACGTCATCCCCGCCAACATCCAGATCACCTGAACCTGCCGCGAAAGGGCGGTCTGCCTGGTATCCAGGCGGGCCGCCTTCCTTTGCGGATAGCAACAGAGCCCGGCGTCTTCCCAGCAGGCGGGCGAACGCCGCGTTCGGTCAGAGAGGGCGCTGCAGATGGCGACCGTGATCAACGGCGATCCGTCCGGATTCTCGACCTTGACCGGCGCCGGGCTCGGCGCCGACATCGTCAATCTCTTCGCATTTCACAATACCTTCTTCGCGGGCGGGGCCGGCGACACGATCAACCTTTATGGCAGCGGCTACGACACGGTTGTCCTTGGGGCCGCTACGGGGGTCAACGAGCAGATCTACCTCAACGGCGGTAGCGACGATGCCGTGTTGTCCGCAGCGCCGATCGTGAACGGCTACGTCGCAATCAGCGGTGGTGCCAGCCAGAACCTGGTGGCGATCGACAATTCCGGGGGCACCAACGTCATCACCTTTGCCGGCTTCGCAAACGCGGTCTCGGTCAATGGCGACGCGACGAACGTCATCACCCTCGGTGCCGGCGATGGCGTTGCGGCCGTCGGCGCCAGCGGGACCGGCTCCGGCTACGCGTCGACGGTCGTAGTCAGCGGCACAAACAATCGCGTATCGGGAGGAGATGAGAACTTCACCATTACCGGTGGTAGTGGGGACCTCGCGATCTCGATCGGCAACGGCGTGAACGCGGTGAGCACCGGTGGCTATGGCAACAGCATCTACACAGGCACAAACTCGAACACGATCGTCTTTTCCGGGGGCGGCTCGGACCGCGTGACGCTAGGCGCTGGTGCGGCGGCGAACAACACTGTCGCGAATACCATCGCGCTCGCCGGCACAGGCAACGTTGTCACGGGCGGCGACGAAAGCACCGCGATTTCAGGGGGCTTGGGCGGCGACGTCTACCGGCTTGGCGCCGGGAATGACAGCATCATCGACAATGGCAACGGCAATGTCTTTGCCGTCGGCGGTGGCGGAACTGTGGGAAGTGTCCAGATCACGGCCTACGGCGCAAACAACCAGATCACCGTGGGCGGGGCGGCGCAGCTTCAACTCGGCCTTGCCGGAGCTCCGAGTGGAGATACGATCACGCTCGATGCGACCACGCTGACGTCGACGGTCAATCTGAATGGGACCGGAAACATGGTGTTCCTCGCTCACGGCGCGGCCGGGGTCATCAACGACAATGCGTCGGCGGGTGGACTCGATCTCGTGGTCGGAGCGTCGGTCGGCAACCCGGATCTGGTCGTGAATGGGTTTCAAGCCGATCCGACCGGCATTCTGACCGTTGACCATTCTCTCTACACAAGCCCGGGCGCGGTTCAGGCGGCATTGCGGATGACCAGTGCGGGGCTCGTGCTGCCGGTGAACGGCGGGCAGATCCTGTTCGCTGGCGACCATGCAATGCCTGCGCTCACGCATCTTTCTATCACGTGACTAGCACGGAGTGGCTCCGAAGGGGCCAATGATCGGGTCGGGAGATCGGGGATCGCGGTCGGGCTGACGGCCGGTCGCCTTGGCTGCGCCGAGGGAGAGCGCATGGTGTGAGTCAGAAACTGGCACAACTGGGGGTCGATGTGACAGGCGCAGGGAGGAACACGCGGCGGTCAAACGAGCCGTGGTTGTAGTCGGAATTTCGTTGACCCAATAAGCTAAGTTGGATAGCGTTGCTGTTACGCAATGCACGCGCGGTGCAGCGTGGGGCGCACCAGCGGCCAGAGCCCAATCCCTTTCTTCGCGAAAGATGAATGCCATGGCGCAGACCTCGCAGACGACCGACACCTGGACTGGCGGCGACGGCGACTGGTTCAACGGAGCAGACTGGTCGATTGGTTACAGTCCCACTGCGAGCAACATCGTGTCGCTGCAGAGTGGCAACGCGACCTTCATCACGGTGACCTACGACCCGTTCACCGACAGCAAGCCGTTGGCGAACAGCGTCGCCTCGCTCTCGTCATCATCGCTGGTGAGCTTGATGGTGCAGTCGGGGGAACTGATCGTCACCAACGGTGGCAATCTCAGCCTTTCCGGTGCTCTGACGGTCGGATCGATCTATAATCCGTCCGGCACGCCGGGGCCGGTGGCGTTCGAGTTGGCAGGCGGCACCCTGACCTTGGCAGGAACGGTCGATAATGCGGCGACGATCGTGGTCGGCGGGAATGGGAGCGCTGATCTCATTCTCGCTGGCGAGTTGACCAACGATTTCGGCAAGCTTGAGATCGGTGCGGGCGGGACACTGGACGTGACGTCGTCCCAGCCGATTACCGGCGGCGAGACGTTCGACTTTCTCGGTGGTTTGGGCACGCTCGAAGTCGCGTCGATTCTGAAATTCAACGCGCCGATCGTTGGTTATTCGGCGGGGTCGTCGATCATCCTGACGGGCTTCCAGTATTCGGCGGGCGACAGCTTCACCTACCAGGGGACCTCGGCGCAGGGTCATCTGGTCCTATATTCCGCCGGCGCGCCCATTGGCGCTTTCAACTTCCGCGGCAATTATACCGCAGCGAATTTCCAGCTCAGTGCGGCGCCAGGTTCCAGTCCCTTCGCGGGCGCTCTCGAGATTTCGATGCCGTGCTTCGCATCCGGCACGCGGATTGCGACCCCGGATGGTGAAGTCCCGGTCGAAGCGCTGCGTGAAGGCGACCTGGTGGTGACGCACGCGGGCAAGGTGCGGCCGGTGGTCTGGATTGGCCATACGCATCTGGACTTCAGGCACCATGCGCGACCGGAGGCGGTTCGGCCCATCCGCATCGCACCGCACACGTTCGGACCCGGCCGGCCAGCGCGCACGCTGGTGCTATCGCCCGGCCACGCGCTTTTTCTCGATGGCGTGCTGGTCGACGTCGAGAAGCTGGTGAACGGTGTGACCATCGTTCAGGACAGGGGCATTGGCTCGGTTACGTATTTCCATGTCGAGCTCGAGGAACACGATGTCCTGATCGCGGAGGGTATGCCGGCCGAGAGCTATCTCGATACCGGCAACCGGCATCAGTTCATGAACGACGGCAACATCGTCGCGCTCCATGGCGATATCGGCCGAGGGTCCAAGGCGGCGGCAGCGTGCTATCCGGTCGTGGAATCCGGTCCGATCGTTGCCGCCATCCGGGCCCGGCTCATTGCCGATATTGAGGCCTCGAACTTCCGCCTGGAGGAGACACCGGAGCTGCGTCTGCGTGTCGGGCAGCGGCTGCTGCTGCCGGTTGAATCGGATGGCATGCGGTTTTGGTTCGAACTCCCGCCCGGGGACAGCGATGTGTATGTGCAGTCCAGGGTATGGACGCCGGGCGGCGTGTGGGCGACGGACGAGGACATGCGGCGGCTCGGCGTGCGGGTCGACCGGATCACGCGCTACACGAGGCGCGGCGCGTCGGCGATCATGCTCGATGACCCGGCGCTCGGGACTGGGTTCTACGGCGTCGAGCGCGATGAGGATGGGCACATCTCGCGCTGGACGAATGGCGAGGCGCTGTTGCCGCGCCCGCTCCTGACCGGGGCCTACGCCCTCGAGATTGTCCTCGCGGCGAGTGGGCTCTATTGGGCACGGCCCGCTGCACGGCCGGCGCGGCGTCTCAGCGCTTAGCCCGCCGCTTAGACGCCCGCAGACGGCACCCGCAGACGGGCACCCGCAGACGGGCACTGGGGCTAAAAGGGCTGGAGCAGCGGCCGGGTTGGTGTCCAGTATGGGGAGCGTGCGGGGTTTCGTGGCATACTCCGCCCGGTTAACCGGCTCGGAGTCCTGCCATGATCAATCTGGTCCCGCTCACGGAAGGGGATTTCGCCCCGTTCGGCACCGTTGCCCCGCTGGCGCGCGGCCGGATGCGGTTCGGGCTTGTCGATGAGTTGCAGAATTTGCGCGCTCCGGCCCGTCCGCATCTCGATTTTGCGACGTTGGCGATGAAGCCGCTACCAATGGACGCGACCCTGATGGAGCGGCATGCGACGTCCTCGCAGAGCTTCGTGCCAATTGACGCGGCTGCCTATCTCGTCCTGGTCGCGCCGGCGGACGCCGGTGGCAGGCCGGACATGAGCCGGGCCCGCGGTTTCGTCGCCGCATCCGATCAGAGCGTGACCTATCGGGCCAATGTCTGGCACCACCCCGGTACCGCGCTCGAGCGCGACGGGCTTTTCGCGATCCTCACCTTCCGCGCGGGTGACGACGCGGACACCGAGTTCTTCACTCTGTCTGTCCCCGTGCGCGTCCTCGGCCCATGAACCGGATCGGGATCGATATCGGCGGCACCAAGATCGAGATCGCGGTGCTGGCGTCCGACGGTGCCATCGTGTTCCGCCGCCGCGCCGCCATGCCGACGAGTTACGGGGCGGTTCTGGAGGCGATCGCCGGCCTGGTTCAGGCTGCCGAGGCCGTCACGGGGCATGCGGCGAGCGTCGGTGTCGGCTTCCCGGGCCGCGTCGACCCCGCCAACTGGCATGTCCGGGACGGAACCGCGCTCAACGGCCACGCAATCGACCGCGATCTGGCCGCGGCGCTCGGGCGCCCGGTGCGCGTCGCCAACGATGCCGTCTGCTTCGCCCTCAGCGAGGCGACGGACGGCGCCGGGCGCGGGGCGCGCGTGGTGTTCGGCGTGATTCTCGGCACCGGCGTCGGTGGCGGCGTGGTCGTCGATGCCCGGCCGATCCTCGGCGCCAACGGCCTCGCCGGGGAATGGGGCCATAATCGCTTTCCGTTCGAGGACCCAGCCGACCTTCCTGGCAAAGCCTGCTGGTGCGGCCGGCGTGGGTGCATCGAGACGGTGCTCTCCGGCGTTGCTCTCGCGCAGGCGTGCGATGGCCCCGCGGCCCACGACGCCAGCACCATCCCTGCGCGGGCGGCGGCCGGCGACCCGCGCGCGCAAGCCGCGTTGCGGCGCCATACTGGCAACTTCGCCCGCGCGCTGGCGGAAATCGTCAATATTTTGGACCCGGACGTGATCGTTCTCGGCGGCGGGCTTTCCAATATGGCGCACCTCTACAAGGATACCCCGGAGTTGATGCGCCAGTTCCAATTCTGTCGGCTTGGCCGGACCGAGATCCGGCGCGCTGTCCATGGGGACAGCTCCGGGGTCCGGGGTGCAGCGTGGCTCTGGCCGGACGATTGAGCGCGACGCCGGCGCACCGTGCCTGCCGCCGATAAGACATAGGCGGCAGGGCACGTCCGGCGCACGGGCGCTTACTCGGCGGCGATCGAGAGCGGGTTCGGAGCGCTCTTGCGGCGATCCTGGGCCGCAGTCAGGCGGGCCATCCGGCGCAAGTCCGATTCCGTCAGCCGCAATGCCGCATCGACCCAGATATCGGTGACGTCGAGCAGCTCCTCGAGGGTGATGGGGTTGACCCGGCGGCGGGCCTGATAGACGGCCTCGTGGGCGTTATGGCGCCGCTGGTGCCGGTCGATGAGGTCGCGCACGGCGAGTTCGCCCATGCCGTCCTCGGCCACGACGTCGACCAAGCCCATGTCATGCAGTTCCTCAGCACTGTAGGTCCGGCCGCTGAGGATCATGCGCTCGGCGCGCACGGCATCGAGTCGGCGCGAGAGGAAGCTGTAGGCGCCCATGCCCGGGAAGAGGTTGAACAGCACTTCGGGCAACCCGAACTTCGCGCTCTTTTCGGCGACGATCAGGTTGCAGGCCAGTGCTGCCTCGAAGCCGCCACCCAGCGCGTCACCCTGGACCAGAGCCACGGTGATCATCGGCAGGCCAAAACTGATGGAATTGTTGTATACGGCCTCGATGCAGTGATGCGCGTAGTGGCGCAGCGCGGAACGGTCGGCGGCGCGGATGCGGTCGGCGAAGAGGGCGAGGTCGCCGCCGAGGCTGAAAGCGCCGGGAATGCGGGAGGCCAGCACGAAATATTTGAGCTGGGTGGCGCCGCTTTGAGCGCGGCAGGCGAATTCCTGGCGGATGCCGCGCTGCATCGCCGTGATGTCGGCGAGGAGTTCGGGGCTGAAACTGGGCCGGCCGGCCGGCTTCATGAAGCACCAATAGGTGGCCACCTCCGGATCGATCGTTGTCTCAAGATGCTGGAAGCGGGTGAGGGCTTGGGCTTCCGGCAGATGAACGACCGCCGGTGCCGCAAATGAAGACACGTCTGGAGCCATGAGGGTCGCGTCGTTTCCCGCGCGATCGTTAACGTTTACATAGGTTTTCGGATGATAGGTCATGGAGTGATCTCCTCGGGCAGGGTATGGACGCAGGGGTTCCCTCGGGTGGATCGGACCCAAGCCGCCTCCCACCCGGGGCAGACGAACGACATCTTGAAGCGGTTGCGCGCATTTCGCCACTGAAATGCGTGCCAAAGCGCGCGAATCCTACGTGTGGTTGTATGATTTCGAGAAATGCACGCATTCGTACTGGCCCGCGGCTGGTTCAGCTGCGTGCCGCCATACAATCGTCGGTCGATTCCGTCGCGCGCGGCCAGCGTCGGCACGGCGATTCAGTGGCCGGGCTCAAGGCTGGACGCCGTATCCTCCCATTCCTCGTGCCAGGTGCGGCCCTCCCGCTCGACGAGGGCGATCGCGGCCGTCGGTCCCCAGCTGCCCGCCGAATATGGCCGCGGCGCTTCGGACGATTCGGTCCAGCCTTGCAGGATGGGCTCGACCCAAGCCCAGGCGGCTTCCACCTCGTCGCGGCGCATGAACAAGGTCGTGTTGCCGCGTACGGAATCCATCAGCAACCGTTCATAGGCGTCCGGATAGCGCGTGCCGAACGCCTGTTCGAAGCTGATATCGAGTCGGGCCGGGCGGAGCCGGAGCCCACCCGGGCCAGGGTCCTTGGTCATCAGAGCGAGATGCATGCCTTCGTCGGGCTGCAGCCGCATGATCAGCTTGTTGGGTTGCAACTCCGCGGCCTCACGCGGAAACAGTGAGAACGGCACGCTGCGGAACTGCACGACGACCTCGGAGACCTTGCGCGGCAGGCGCTTGCCGGTGCGCAGGTAGAACGGCACGCCCGCCCAGCGCCAGGAGCGGATTTCCGTCTTCAGGGCGACGAAGGTCTCCGTGCGGCTCGGCCGTCCGAGCTCCGTGGCATACCCAGGCACGCCGCGCCCGTCGATCGCGCCCTGTGTGTATTGTCCGCGCACCGTGAGCTGGCTCGTTTCGTGTGGCGCGATCGGCCGCAGCGCGCGGAGGATTTTCAACTTCTCATCGCGAACCGCATCGGCGTCGAGCGACACGGGTGGTTCCATCGCCAGCAGGCAGAGGAGTTGCAGAAGGTGATTCTGCAGCATGTCGCGAAGCGCCCCGGCACGGTCATAATAGCCGGCACGGCCCTCGACGCCGACGCTCTCGGCGACGGTGATCTGCACGTGATCGATGACGTCGGCGGTCCAGAGCCGCTCGAAAATGGCATTGGCGAAACGCAGCGCCATCAGATTCTGGACCGTCTCCTTGCCGAGAAAATGGTCGATGCGGAAGGTCTGGCGCTCGGCGAAAATCTTGCCGACCTCGTCGTTGATCGCGCGCGCCGAAGCGAGGTCGTGGCCGATTGGCTTTTCCAGCACGAGACGCGCCTGGGGGCTCACCAGCCCGAAGGCGTGGAGATTGCGGCAGATCGGGCCGTAGAGATCGGGTGCGGTGGCCAGGTAGAACACGCGGATCCGCTCTGGCGCCTCGGCGAGCAGCCGCGCCAGTGCTTCCCAGCCTTCGCTGGAGGTTCCATCGAGCGCGAAATAGCTCAGCCGCTCGCAGAACCGGTGTGCGTCGTCGCCCGCGAGCTCCTCTGCGGGCAAGTGCGCCTGTAGCGCCTCGAAGACCTTGGCCCGATAGGCCTCGGGCGTGATCGCCGTGCGGGCCGCCGCGATCACGCGGCTGTCGTGCGGCATCTGGGCATCGCGCCAGCGGCGGTACAGCGCGGGCATGAGCTTGCGCAGGGTGAGATCGCCGGTGGCGCCGAATACGACGCCATCGAAGGTCGCCACGGGAATGATCTGGGCCATCGCGGTTCTCCCTGCCGGCCGGGTTGGCGGCCATGGTCGCGAGTGTGCGGGACTTGCGCACCCGCGCAAGCCACTGTCAGACGGTGACCGGTGGCGGCCGGATCGCTTTCGCCTCGTCCGCAGCCCGCCAGAGGTACCAGGCGGCCGCCGAACGGAAAGGGCTCCAGGCGCGACCGCGCTCGGCCAGTTCGCGGGGGCGTGGCTGGGTGGCGAGCCCATTGATCAGGCGCCAGCCCTCGCGCACGCCGTAATCGTCTACGGGCAGCACGTCTGGTCGCCCGAGGCTGAAGATCAGAAGCATCTCCACCGTCCAGCGGCCGATACCGCGGATCGTGGTCAGCCGGGTGATCAGCGCTTCATCGTCGAGCCGGGTGGCAGCCCGGCGGTTCGGCACGGTGCCGTCCTCGGCGCGGGCAGACAGATCGCGCAGCGCTGCGATCTTGCTCGCGGAGAAGCCGCAACTGCGCAGCGTGGCCTCGGGCATCGCGAGCACGTCAGCCGGGGCAGGGAATGCGCCCTCGGGATGGAGCGCGAGGAAGCGATCCAGGATCGCTTCCGCGGCGCGAGCGTGCAATTGCTGATGGGCAATCGCGCGGAACAGCGCCTGATACGGCTCGCGCCGGCGGTCTGGCACCAGGCGCAGCGGGCCGACACGGCGGATCAGCGCGGCGAACGCCGGCTCCGTTGCGGCCAGGTGGCGTTGCGCGGCTCCCTTGCCCGTTCCGGCCCGGGCTCCGACTGGCATGTCCATGCGCCTTCTCCCGCGTTCCCGATTCAGGCGGACGGCTCGGCGATTCCTTTCCGCTTGGGTTTGGTCTAGAATCGCCTCAGTTGGAAGGCAACGTGGCATGACCTCAGCCAACCCGGTTCAACGCCGTATCGAGCGGTCGGAGCAGGAGCAGCTCGCCGAGGCTGCGCGGCAAACGGCCAGCCTCGCCGCGCTCGCCGTCACGCTTCTGCTCGTCGTCGTCGGGCTCTATCTGGTGCAGGCGCTGCACCGCAGCAGCGCGATGGAGGATTGCCTGATGGCCGGTCGGACGAATTGCGTCGAGCCGATCATGCTGCCGTGACGCCGCCCGGCCGGGTGCGCTAGAGCTGCCGGCATGCGATTCCACGAACAGCCGCCAAATTCCGGCCGCGGCCGAAGCGGACGCGACAGCTATCACCATGGCAATCTGCGCGAGGCGTTGATCGCCCATGCCATCGACCTGATCGCCGAGCGTGGACCCTCCGGCTTCGCCTTCGCCGAACTGGCCCGCGCGGCGGGGGTCAGTCCCGCGGCGCCGTACCGGCATTTTCGCGACCGCAACGCCCTGGTCAGCGAAATCGCACGTCGCGGCTTCGATCGTCTGACCGATGCGTTGGCCGCGGCCTGGAATGGCGGCCGCCCGGACGCGCTCGCGGCAATCGAGGCCTGCGGGCGGGCCTATCTCGCATTCGCCCGCGCCGAACCGGCGCTGTATGCGGCGATGTTCGAGAACGCTTTGCCGGAGCCGGCGGAGCCATCACTGGTGCTCGCCGCCGACCGGGCTTTCCGCGTGCTGCGCCAGGCGGCCGCCGCCGCTTGCGAGCGGCTTCCTCAGGAGCGGCGGCCGCCGGCGTTGATGGTTGCGCTCCATCTTTGGTCGCTCGCCCATGGCATCGCTGCGCTATTCGTCGGCCGGGCGGGTACGGCGCGGCGCAAATTGCCGATGCCGGCCGAGGCGCTGCTCGAGGCCGGGGTGCTGATCTACTTGCAATCTCTGGGCCTTGCCGCGGGCCTCAGCGAGGCACCGATCACTTCGGCGTGAGGGACTTGACGCGGGCGTTCCCTGAAGCACCTAATGTGAATGTATTTAACATTGACATGGAGGGACCCATGTTTCTGACGGCCAAGCTCGACGAGTTCGGCAGACCGGCCTGGATCGGTGTGGCGGTTCTGGGCTTTCTCGTGTTCTGGCCTCTGGGCGTCGCGCTCCTGGTATTCCTGGCCTTGAGCGGACGGCTGCATGCATGTCGGTCCGAAGGGCCATGGCAGATGGCGGCACCGGGTCGATGGTACAGCGCGTCCGGAGGGCCGGTGGAGTCTAACGGCCAAAGCGGCCCAAGCCGTGCCTTCGGCTGTGGCTGGCGCCGTCGCCGCCACTCCGCGCCGCCGAGCGGCAACGCGGCCTTCGACGATTATCGTGCCGAGACCATCCGGCGACTCGAGGAGGAGCAGCGCGAGTTCATGGAATATCTCGAACGGCTGCGGCGAGCCAAGGACAAGGCCGAGTTCGATCAGTTCATGGCCGACCGCCGTTGCTCCGGGACGGCCGCGCCGGAGACTGGTCCGTCCGCGACCGACTGAAGGCGGCAATCGGCGGGCGAGGGCGGCTGCCCCCGCCCGCCCGACGCTCAGCCCGGCTTCACTTCGATCTTGCGCTGCTCCGCCTTGGCAGCGGGGGTTTTCGGCAAGGTCAGCTTCAGCACGCCTTTGGCGAACTCGGCGGTGACGTTGTTCCGATCCACGCCATCGGGGAGGGTGAAGGCGCGCTGGAACGTGCCGTAGCTCCGCTCCGAGAGATGGTAATTCGCGGTCTTTTCCTCGGTCTGCGACCGCTTCTCGCCCTTGATCACGAGCGTGTCCCCGGTCAGGGTCACCTCGACGTCCTTTTCTTCCAGGCCCGGCAACTCCGCGCTCACCGTATAGGCGGTGTCGCTTTCGCTGACATCGACGGCGGGCAGCAGGGCCCCGCTCACGCCGGCCGAGCGCATCGGCGGCTCCGCGTCAAACAGACGGGGCATCGGCGCGAAGCCGAAACCCGCCGTGAAGCGATCGAACAAGCGATCCATCTCGCCGCGCAGGACCCGCCACGGATCTGCCGGGTTCGTCGCTGCCGGGGCGGCGGAACGGCTCTGGACAGGAACATTGGTCATCGCATGCCTCCTGGTGCGCGTATGCGCACGCTGTCGAAATGCAGAACGTTGCGAAGAGTACCTACGCCGTTGGCAGGCGTAATTGATTTGGGTCAAGCCCTGCCGCGTTGCAATCTGCTTTCAGGGCAAGGCGGCCAATCGCCGGCCGAGAAGGTCGAAGAAACCGTCCGCGTCGAGACGCTCGAGGACGTGCGCATTGGCTGGTTGGCCCGTCAATTGCCACCGGTCGATATGCGTCCGCCCGCGCCCCTCTCCGTCGCTGGTCTCGATCCGCACTGCGCAGTCCCGCCCGCTGAAGAGGTCGGGACGCAGCAACCAGGCGATCGCGCACGGGTCGTGCAATGGCGCGCCATGCATGCGGGCCGGCGACGGTGCGGCGGCGAGGATATCGCAGGCCGCCCGCAGACAGGCATTTCTGCCGCACCTCCGCAGCGCCGCGATGCGGGAGGGCGTGACCAAGGCCTGCGCCGTGAGTTCGAGCGTGACCAGGGTGATCGGCCGGCCGCATGCCAGCACGATGGCGAGCGCTTCGGGATCGCTCCAGGCATTGAACTCGGCGGCCGGGGTCGCGTTTCCCTCGCCCCACGCGCCGCTCATCAGCACGATCTCCGCGATCCGTGCGGCGAGCGTTGGTTCCGTCGCCAAAGCGAGAGCGATATTGGTGGCCGGGCCGATGCCAATCAGGGTGAGCGGGATGGTGGCCGTGCGCAGCCGGGCGCGGATCGCGTCGGCGGCAAGGCCCGGCGCCGGCGGTCCGCCCGCCGGCAGCGAGACGCCGTTCAACCCGTCCTGCCCATGCACCCGCGCAGCGCTGGTGAAACGGCCCAGCAATGGCCGCGCCGCTCCGGCGTGCACCGGGACGCGAGCGCCGGTCAGGGAGACGACCGCTCGCGCGTTGCCCAGGGTCTGTTCGAGGCCGACATTGCCCCCCGCTACGGTGATCGCCTCGACGGAGAGTTCCGGTGATGCCAGCGCCAGCCAGAGCGCGACCGCATCGTCGGTGCCCGGGTCACAATCAATGATGACATGGTGCGTCACACCATTGCCCATGACGAAGCCGCCTCAGCCGCGAGGGCCGGCATAGGCCTCGATACGGTAGCCGTCCGGGTCGATGACGAAGGCCGCGAAGTAGTCCGGCCCATATTCGGGCCGCAGGCCTGGCGCACCGTTATCGGTCCCGCCGGCGGCCAGAGCGACGGCATGGAAGGCGCGGACCGCGTCGCGGTCGGGTGCGGCGAAGCAGACATGGAGACCTGAGCGGTGATCGGGAGTAACGGGATGCTCCGCCCGCACCACCCAAAAGACGGCGTCATCCGCTCCATAGCCACGGGTCTCGTTGCCGGCGTGCCTGCAGCGATAGCCGAGTGCCCCGAGAACTGCGTCGTAGAAGCGGCCCGCGACCGCCAGATCGCTCACACCGATCGAAAGATGGTCGATCATCGACGGTCTCCTGATCCCCGTTCACGCAGCGCGCAGCCGCCGACGCTGCCGGACGACGTGTCCTTACAGTCCGGTCTGATGCGGACCCGCCTCTACCACGCTTTGCCGCAGCAACGTCGACGTCCTCGATGGACACCGTATGGGCCCCCCTCCGGAGCGCGCAAGTTCGGGCGCCCAGCGTGTCCGGCGGAGAGGGGCCTGGACACGCCGTCGCGATCGAGGGGCGCTGTTCGGACTGTTGGCACTTGGCGCGCGGGGCATACGTGGGCCCGCACGGCGTAGCCTCCGTGCGGATGTTCCGACGATATGCGGGCTAAAGTGGGACGACATCTTTTTCGCTC
>JAKAZO010000104.1 GCA_021815825.1 Pseudomonadota bacterium | reverse complement strand
TCCAGCAACTCATAGTCGGCCAGGGCGCCGGGGCCGCGGGCAAGGAGCTTCTCGCGCATGCGGGCGCGGTGGCCGTGCGGCCCGGTGGAGGGGAAGGGCAGCGAGTCGGGCGCTTCGCGCTCGCCGCCGGGCAGCGGCGCATAGCTGGCCTTGGCCTCCGGAGCCCGTGACAACGGCGGGCCCGCCTCGCCTTCGGCGAAGCCCGGTGGACGCGCTCGGTCCTGGCGGGGAAATTCCGGGCGCTTCCTATCCGAGGTGGACGGTCGGATCAGTCTGGACAACCACAAGGGGATGAATTCCTGTCATCATCCCGCTCAGGTTGCCATACTATCGCATTACGGGAAAGAGTTTTGGTTCTTTCCCCGAAAACGTGTGCTCGCCTGCCTATGAACGGTTGCGGCCCGACGCCCAGGCCTCGCGGTAGAGGGCGACGATTTCCTCGGCCGCCGGCACGCGCGGGTTGTTGCCGGGGCTGCCCGAGGCCAGCGCCTGCGCTGCCATCAGCGCGAGCTTGCCGGTCCAGGTCGCTTCGTCGATGCCGAACGCCCCAGGGGTCGGCACCGCCAGGTCCCGGTTCAGCGACTCGAGCTCCGTCGCCAGCCGCTCGCAGGCCGCCTCGTCCTCCTCGGCGGCGTTGGCAAAGCCCATCGCGCGCGCCGCGGCGGCATAGCGCGCCGGCGCCGCCTGCAACCCGTAGCGCGTCACCGCCGGCAGCAACATCGCGTTCGACAGGCCGTGCGGCACATGGAAATGCGCCCCGATCGGCCGCGACATGCCATGCACCAACGCCACCGAGCTGTTGCTGAAGGCGATGCCGGCCAGGGTCGCACCCAGCATCATCGCCTCGCGCGCGGCCGCGTTGGCGGGTTCGCGATAGACGGTGCGCAGATTGGGCCCGATCAGCCGCATCGCCGCCAGCGCCTGCGCGTCGGAATAGGGGTTGGCGCGGCGGGAGACATAGGCTTCCAGCGCGTGGGTCAGGCTGTCGATGCCGGTATCGGCGGTGGTGCGCGGCGGCACGCTCAGGGTGAGCTCGTAATCGACGAGTGCCGCCAGTGGCAGCGCAGCGAATCCGGCAATGAGCATCTTCTCGTCGCGCTCGGTGTCGGTGATGACGGTGAAGCGCGTCGCCTCGCTGCCGGTGCCCGCCGTGGTCGGGATGGCGATGATCGGCAGCGCGGCGAGGTCGGCCTGCACCGGCACCTTGTAGTCGCGCATCCGCCCGCCGCCGGCGGCGAGGATGGCCATCGCCTTCGCCGTATCGATCGGCGAGCCGCCGCCGAAGCCGATCAGACAGTCGAAATCACCGGATTTCAGCCGCTTCACCCCGGCCTCGATGACGGTATCGACCGGTTCGGGCACGGTGTCGCTGAAGGTCTCGGCGGCGATGCCGGCAGCCGCAAGCGGGTCGAGGCAGCGTCGGACCAGGCCGGAGGAGACCATGAACGGGTCGGTCACCACCAGTGGCCGGCGCAGGCCGAAGGTGGCCAGCACGGCGGCGATTTCGCCGACGCTGCCGCCGCCGATGCGCAGGAGACGCGGCGAGACGAGGCTGAAGCTCATGGTTTCCTCCCGTTCGGCGCCCCGGCGCCACCCGCCGCGCGGCCTGGGCGCTCAGGGCCGGGCGGCGAGGAACTCGGCGAGGTAATGCCCCCAAAGCTCCGGATGCGCCAGACCCTGATGGCCCCAGCCGCCGGGCGCCGGCACCAGCACGAACTGCCCGTGCGCGATCCGCCGCATCGCCGGCGGCATCACCCCGAGCTCGACCGGGTTGACCAGGTCATCGGCGAAATTGATCGCCAGCAGCCTGGCGCGGATGCGCTCGAGATCCGGCCACGGATTGTAGCCGGCGGAACTGTCCAGCGCGTAGAGCACGTCGTCCGGCTTCATCTGCTCGAAGCGGTGCAGCAGATCGCCGGCCATCACGATGGCCGCGTCGCGCGTCTGGGCGCGTTCCTGCAGCCGCTCGGCGTTGCCGGTCATGAGCGCGAAGGCGATGGCGGCGCTATGCGCCCATTGCGTCGGCGGATGGCCACGATCATAGGCGCCGTCGTGCCAGTCCGGATCGTCGCGGATCGCCTGCATCACCGCGGCGCGCCAGAGCATGTTGCGGCCGCTGACCGCCACCGGCATCGCGCCCATCGGCACCACCGCGTCCATCATGTGCGGGAAGCGCTCGGCCCAGAGCCAGGCCTGCATGCCGCCCATCGAGGTGCCGAGCACCAGACGCAGATGGTCGATGCCGAGCGCCTCGTGCAGCAGCCGCCGCTGCAGCTCCACCTGATCAGCGTAGGTATAGTGCGGAAACCGCCCGCCCAGTCCATCCGAGGGCTTGGACGACAGGCCGGCGCCGATGCCATCGGGGATGACGAGGAAATACCTGGCGGGGTCGAGTGGCTGGCCGGGGCCGAACATGCTGTCGGCGAAGCCTGGCAGCAGGAAGCTGCGCGCGTCGCCGCTGGTGCCGTGCAGCAGCAGCACGGCGTTGACGATCCGCCCCGCCCCGTCGCGCTGGGCGGTGCCGAAGGTCAGATAATGCAGGTGCAGGCGCGGCATGGTTTCGCCGTCGCCAAGGCGGACATCGGTCAGCTCGAGCGTGCCATCCAGCGGCGCGGGCGCCGACGGTTGCGGCGCCGCCACGGCTGGCAGCGCCGCCAGCAGCAGCGCCAGCAGGAGGCCAGGGCGCACGCTCAGCGTCCCTTCGGTGCCGGTTTGGCCGCCGCCTTGCCGCGCACCGCCTCCGCGCGGCCGGCCGTCGCACGTTTCGGTGCCACCCGGCTCGGCGCCGGCTTCGGCTTCGGCTTTGCCGCCGCCGCGCGCAGGGCGCTGATGGTGGTGCGCGTGGTGATCTGCTCGGGGTCGGTGACCAGCTCGATCACCGCCGGCTTGCCGCTGGCCACCGCACGGCGGAAGGCGGGGACGAATTGCTCCGTCGCCGTGACGGTCTCGCCGTGGCCGCCGAAGGCCTCGATCAGCTTGGCGAAATCCGGGTTGGTGAGCGCCGTGCCGGAGACGTGGCCGGGAAAGTCGCGTTCCTGGTGCATCCGGATGGTGCCGTACATCTGGTTGTTGAACACCAGCACGATCGGCGCCACGCCGTGGTGGAAGGCGGTGGCGAGCTCCTGGCCGGTCATCAGGAAGCCGCCATCGCCGACGAAGGCGACCGCCATGCGCTCGGGCCGGATCAGCTTGGCCGCGATCGCCGCCGGCACGGCGTAGCCCATGGCGCCGTTGCAGGGCCCGATGAAGCGCTGGCGGTCGCTGAAATTCATGAAGCGGACGGGCCAGGTGGCGAAATTGCCGGCATCGCAGGTCAGCACCGCCTCCTCCGGCAGTTCCGCCTGCAGCGCGTGCAGCACGTGGGCGAGATTGAGCGCGCCCGGATACTCGGGCGCAGCGCTGGCGGCCAGGCGCAGCGCGCGCAGCTCCGCCGTCCATTCCCGCCAGGCCGGCCGTGCCGGCGCCTCCAGCTGGCAGGCGGCGGCGGCGAAGCCGTCCGGCGTGGCGGCGATGCCGAGCGCGGGGCGGAAGACCCGGCCGATCTCCTCCGGCTCGGGATAGACATGCACGATCGGCGTCGCCCCCGCCGGGTCGAACAGCGTGTAGCCCTGGGTCGCGGCCTCGCCGAGGCGGGTGCCGATGGCGAGCACGAGATCCGCCTCGCGCGCCTTGGCGACCAGCGCCGGGTCGCTGCCGACGCCGAGATCGCCGACGAAATTGGCCAATGTGCCGTCATAGAGCTGCTGGCGGCGGAAGGAGACGGCGACCGGGAGATCGAAGCCTGAGAGGAAGTCGCGGATCGCGGCGCGGCCGGCCTCGCTCCAGCCGGAACCGCCGAGCAGGGCGAGCGGCTTGCGCGCGCGCGCCAGAAGCCGCGCGAGGGCGGCCATCGCGGCCGTGTCCGGCTGCGCCACGGCCACCGCCGCGGGGCCGATGTCCGGCACCTCGACCAGCCGGCGCTGCATCTCCTCCGAGAGGGCGATCACCACCGGCCCGGGCCGGCCGCGCGTGGCGACGTCGACGGCGTGGGCGACGATCTCGGGGATGCGCGCGGCGTCGTCGATCTGCGTCACCCATTTGGCGACGCTGCCGAACATCCGGCGATAGTCGATCTCCTGGAAACTGTCCCGATCGGTCTCGGCGAACGGGATCTGGCCGATGAACAGCAGCAGCGGCGTGCTGTCCTGCCGCGCGATGTGCACGCCGATGGCACCGTGGCAGGCGCCGGGCCCGCGCGTCACCATCGCCGCCGCCGGGCGGCCGGTGAGCTTGCCGTAGGCCTCCGCCATATCGACCGCGCCAGCCTCGAACCGGCAGGTGATGAGCGTCAGCCGGTCCCGCACCGCGTGCAGCCCGTCGAGCACGTCCAGATAGCTCTCGCCGGGCACGGCGAAGACATGGTCGATGCCCTGCGCGACGAGCGCATCCGCCAGCACGCGCCCGCCGGGGCGGGGCTTGATGCGCGCCTTGCGCGAGGGCGCATGGTCCATGGGTATTCCTCCTTCGTCGCCAACTGCGGTTGCGGGCCCGCGCGGAGCATAAGGCGCCCTGGCCGACGGGCAATGGCCCGTCAGCGAAGATCGGGGGCGAAGACTGGGGGCGAAGCGCGGCTTCCCCGTCCCCCGCAGACCGGGATATGCTGTCCGGACAGGGGAGGACCTCGTGAGCACAGACCCGCGATTCGACTACGCCGAGGCCTTCGACCGCAATGTCGGCTGGCTGACCGAAGCCGAGCAGACGGCGCTGCGGGGCAAGCGCGTGGCCATAGCCGGCTGCGGCGGTGTTGGCGGGGCCCATCTGCTGGCCCTGGCCCGGCTCGGCATCGGCGCCTTCAACCTCGCCGACATGGACGTGTTCGAACTTGCCAATTTCAACCGCCAGGTCGGTGCCACCATGGCGACGCTCGGCCGACCCAAGGTGGCGGTGATGGCCGAGATGGCGCGGGAGATCAATCCCGAGCTCGATCTGCGCGTGTTCGACGAGGGCGTGCAGGACAGCACGGTCGCCGCGTTCCTCGATGGTGCGGACCTGTTCGTGGACGGGTTCGACTTTCACGCCATCGCCATTCGCCGCCGCGTCTTCGCCGCCGCGCGCGCGCGCGGCATTCCGGCGATGACCGCCGGCCCGATCGGCCTCGGCGCCGCCTTCGTCATTTTCCGTCCCGACGCGATGAGCTTCGACGCCTATTTCCGCATGGGCGACGACGACCAGGCGACGCTGGAGGCGAAGTTCCTCGACGGGCTGGTGCCGGAGGCCTGGCATCGCGACTATCTGATGGTGCCGGAGCGGTTCGATCTCGCCCGCAAGCGCGCCCCCTCGATCGGCGCCACCTGCCTTCTCTGCGCCGGCATCGTCGGCATCACCGCGATCAAGCTGCTGACCGGCCGCGGCGAGGTGCTGGCGGCGCCGTGGCACCATAATTTCGATCCATTCCGCAATGCCTATCTCGTCGAGCCGCGTCCCGACGCGGGCGCGGCGGACCGTTGAGGCAGACCTGGCCATGCGCGCAATTTTCGTCATGATGAAATGTGAAATGGGCCAGGCGTATCGCGTCGCCCAGGACGCTGCGGATACGGTCGAGCAACTATCCGAACTCTATTCAATATCGGGACAGTATGACTTGCTGGGCAAGTTCTATCTGGCGCCCGAGGAGGATATCGGCCGTTTCGTCACCGAGCGGCTGCAGACCATCGGCGGCGTTAAGGATACCTACACCCTGATCGCCTTCAATGCGTTCTCGCCCGGCTGACGGCGAGGCCGCAGTTCCCGCTTGACGGATTTCTGCCGCGGTCTTCATGGTGCGCCGTCACATTGACCGCTGCTGCGTCCGGCGGGCAGGACGCTTTTGGGGAGGAAGGAATGCCGCCTGTTTGGAAAGCCACGTCTATGTTTGCGGCCGTCGCGGCCATGTCCTGGGGGCTGGCCGGGCAGGCCGCGGCCGAGGAAGTTGCCCAGGCGACCCTGTACGGCGACATGACCGCCGTCAGCCAGACCATGCTCGATCAAGCCGGCCATGACGGAAACAACTTCCTCATGACCAATGGCAACTACAGCCAGACCCGGTTCTACCCGAACCGGCAGATCAACACGATGAACGTCAAGCACCTGCACCCGGCCTGGATTTTCCAGACCGAGGTCAAGGACACGATGGAAACCACCCCGCTGGTGGTCAACGGGGTGATGTATGTCACCACTGCCTTCGATCATGTCTATGCCTTGAACGCACGCACCGGCGAGGAGCTCTGGCACTACAAGCACAAGCTCGGACCGATCTCGATCTATTGCTGCGGCCCGAACAATCGTGGCGTCGCCGCCTACGAGGACATGGTCTATCTCGCCACCCTCGACTCCAAGCTGGTCGCGCTGAATGCCAAGACCGGCAAGGTGGCCTGGCAGAGCGACATCGCGGATCCGGAACTCGGCTACTCGGAAACCATGGCGCCGACCGCGGTGAACGGAAAGATCCTCGTCGGCACCAATGGCGGCGAGTACGGCATCCGCGGCTTCGTCAAGGCGTTCGATGCCGCCACCGGCAAGCTGCTCTGGACGTTCAACACCACGCCGGAAAATTCCGTCGGCGTCTGGGCGACGAAGGATGCGAGCGGGCAGGACCTGCATCGCGACATCGCCGCGGAGAAGGCCGCGCTGGCCAAAGGCGGCGATCCGTACAAGACTCTCGGCGGCGGCGTCTGGCAGAACCCGGCCGTCGATCTCAAGACCAACCGCATCTACTTCGTCGTCGGCAACCCCTCGCCGGATCTCGACGGGTCGAACCGGCCCGGCGATAACCTCTATACGGACTCGCTGGTTTCGGTGGATCTCGATACCGGCAAATATGCCTGCCACTTCCAGTACGTGCCGCATGACGTGTGGGACGTGGATTCGGTCAGCCCCGCCGTTCTCGTCGATGCCGTGGACAATGACGGCAAGCTGGTGCCGGCCGTGCTGCATGGCGGCAAGACCGGCTTCGTCTACGTCAACGACCGGCGCGACTGCCACCTGATCCGCGTTTCCGAGGCGATGGTGCCGCAGGAGAACATGTACGCGCTGCCCACGCACGGCGTCGGCACGCGCATGCTGCCGGGGGCCAATGGCGGCGTCGAGTGGTCGCCGATGACGGTGGATCCAGCCCTCAGCCTCGCCTACGCCATCAACCTGCACCAGCCGATGCACTACTCGGTGAAGGAGGCGGCCTACCCGGCGGGCAAGCTGTGGCTCGGCGGCGCCTTCTCGGTCATCGCCACCGAACAGCAATGGGGCAACGTCACCGCCGTAGACTACAACACCGGACGCATCCGCTGGCAGGTGAAGACCGCCCAGCCGATGATCGGCGGCATCATGGCAACCGCCGGCGGCCTCGTCTTCACCGGCGAGGGCAACGGCCTGTTCAAAGCCTATGATTCGCAGACCGGCTCGCAGCTCTGGCAGTTCCAGGCTGGCGCCGGCGTCAATGCCCCGCCCGCGGCCTATAGCGTCGATGGCAAGGAATACATCGTCGTCGGTGCCGGCGGGAACGCGCAGCTCGACTACAAGCGCGGCAACGCGATCATCTCCTTCACTCTGAACTGATCCTTTCCCGTGATCGTGGCGAGGCGGAATCCGCGAGATTCCGCCTCGCCTTTTTTTGCTGAGCCGGAGACCACGCCTGATGATTCCCGTCCGCTTCGTGCTGGCCGCGCTGCTCGCCGCCGTTCTCGGCGCACCGCTCGCGCGCGCCGACGCCCCGCCGGAAAAAGCCGCGCTCTGTGCCGCCTGCCATGGCGAGAAGGGCGTGCCGATCGACAAGTCGATCCCCGTGATCTGGGGCCAGAACGAGGGCTACATCTACATCCAGTTGCGCGACTTCTCGCGTGGGGCAAGGCAGAACGAGCAGATGGCGGCCATCGTGGGGCAGCTGTCCCGCGACGAGATGAAGGCGCTGGCAGCATATTTCTCGACCCTGCCGTGGCCGAACCTGCTGCAGAAGTCGGCCCCGGATGATGTCGTGCGCCGGGCCGAGACGGTCGCGGCGTCGGCGCAGTGTCCGCAATGCCACCAAGGCGGCTATATCGGCGCCAGCGTGCAGCCGCGGCTGGCCGACCAGAGCGAGACCTATCTGCTCGCGACCATGCGGGCCTTCCGCTCCGGCGCGCGCGCCAACAATGACTGGATGACGGCGCTCCTGAAAACCTATTCCGACGACGATCTGAAGGCGCTGGCAGCCTATCTCGCCGGCCTGTAGGCCGCCCCCACCGAACAGCCGGATTCCAAAGGCTCCGCCTTTGGTGGGGTCCAGGGGCAAAGCCCCTGGCCTCATGAACCCCGCTCAACCCCATGCGCCGCGGCGAC
>JAKAZO010000024.1 GCA_021815825.1 Pseudomonadota bacterium | reverse complement strand
AGGAGATTAGGTATCTTGGGCGATTGGAATGATCTGTCGGACGACATGCAACTGATGTTGTCGCGTGAGGCATTGCATCAGGCCGTACGGACCATTGCCTCGCAAGCGGAACAACTCGCAGCCGAGTTCGACGCGGGGACTCTACATGATCGCGGGGGCGCCGAGGCGCTCCGCTTGCTGGCCGCGGTGGTCAGAGCGACCGGGCAGGAAACGTTCGGCTTCGCCGGCCACGCTTGAGCAGCCGGCGCTGTGCCGCACGGATCACGCAAATTTTGAGATTGCGGTCTCCTTGCCGGTGATAAATTCGATCAGTGCCGGCTTACCTGCCTGCGTCTGCTCAATCCCGCGACGCAATGCGGGCACGATCTCGTCGGGGCGCGTCACCCGTTCGCCGTGCGCTCCGAGCGCGCGGGCGAACGCTGCGTAATCGCCGGAAATATCAGTAGCGCGGTATTTCTGCGTGGAAATTGGCATCACCTTCAGTTCAATCGCCATTGAAAAATTATTGAACAATATCGAAAGGATCGGGATTCGCTCGCGCACTGCAGTCTCGATGTCCATGCCCGTGAAGCCGATCGCCGAATCGCCCCAGACATTGATGCATAGCTTGTCCGGGCAGGCCAACTTCGCCCCCATCGCGAGCCCGAGCCCGTAGCCGAGCTGCGTCGTCTTGCCCCAGCCGATATAGGAGAGCGGTTCGGTCGCGGTCCAGAACGGCGCCAACTGGTCGCGCGGGCTGCCGGCGTCGTGGGTTATGATGGTGCGTGCCGGATCGACCGTGCGCGCGAGATCCCGGATCACCCGGTATGGCGTCAGCGGCACCTCATCCGAGTCGAGCTTCGCTGTCCACGCCGCCATCCATTCGGCCCGCACGGCGGCGATCTCCGCGGTGACCGCGCGCCCATCGCGCGCGGCGGACGGCAATTCGGCCAGCAGCGCATCCATCACCAGCGCCGCATCGCCGACGAGGCCGCATGTGGCGATCACGTCCTTGTTGAGATGGTCGGGATCGAGGGTAGCGTGAATAACCCGCTTGCCGGCGGGAATCTTCACCGCAAAATTGCTTTCCGTGAAGCTGCAGCCGATGCCCAGAATGACGTCCGCCTGACGCAGGAAGTGAAACACGGTTTTGGGGAAGGAGACCCCGCCGGCGCCGAGCGCGAGGGGATGGTTCTCCGGAAAGGCGCTCTTGCCACCGAGGCTGGTGACGACCGGGGCGGCCAGACGCTCGGCCAGCGCCCTGAGCTGCGGCCAAGCCCGGGCATAATGGACGCCCTGCCCGGCATAGATCACCGGCCGGCTTGCCGCGGCTAGAATTGCGGCCGCCCGGGAAACGTCTGCCGGGTCCGGCCCGTAGCGGGTGGCGAAGACTGGCTGGTAGTCGAGCGGCTCGCTGATCTCCTCGTTCCAGATGTCATTCGGAATCTCCACCAGCACCGGTCCGCCGCGACCGTTTCGCAGCCGGCTGAAAGCGCGGCGGAAAATATTCGGGATTTCGGCGGGCAGCACGATCGGCTCGGCCGACTTGGTGACTGCTCGCATGCCGGTGGTGGAGTTGAAGTTCGGCGCTATGTGGGCAAGCCGGCGCGGATAGCCCATCGGCAGCACGAGCACTGGCACCGATTCGCCGAAGGCCTGGGCCACGCCACCGAAGGCGTTTTCCGCTCCCGGACCGTGCTGCATGCAGAAGGCGCCGATACGGCGGCCCGAGGAGAGGCGCGCAATGGCGTCCGCCATATGCAGCCCGACCCGCTCCTGGCGGACGATGATGGTCCGGATATCCGCTTCAGCGGCGAATTCGAAGAGATGATTGACCGGGTAGCCGATCAACATATCGATCCCCTCGCGTTTCAGGATCTCGGCGATGGCGGTGCCTGCCTTCATGGCGTTTTCCTCCTTGGGGCCAACTGCTGCCACTCTGCCCCATTGTCCGCGGCCATGCCATGTCGCCGGAGGGTGCCTCCCGCGCGGGTCACGAAAAATCGCCGGCGGACCGGTTGATCCCGGGCCGCCGGCGCTGAGGTGGAGAGGAGGAAGCGCGTCCTGGATCAGACCTGCAGCGAAGCGCCCCGTGCCCAGTCGTGGGCATGGTCGATGCCGTCATCAAAGTGCTCTGGCGCGATCGCCGCCGCCTTCATCGCGCTGGCACCTGCGCCGCCCGCCGGCGCTTCGTCGTGGTCGTGGAACTGGGCGGTTTCGGTACTTCCCGCCATGGCCGTGGTGGAAGCCTTGCCGCCGCTGATCGCTACTGCCACGCCGTCGAAGTAGCCGGTGCCAACCTCGCGCTGGTGGCGCGTCGCCGTATAACCCTCAGCCTCGGAGGCGAACTCCGCCTGTTGCAGCTCGGAATAGGCCGCCATGCCCCGGTCCCGGTAGGCGTGGGCGAGCGTGAACATGCCATGATTCAAGCTGTGGAAGCCGGCCAGAGTCACGAACTGGAACTTGTAGCCCATCGCACCGATGGCGCGCTGGAAATCGGCGATCTTCTCCGGTGCCAGCTTCTTTGCCCAGTTGAAGCTTGGCGAGCAGTTGTAGGCCAGCATCTTGCCGGGGAAGCGGCGCTGGATCGCGTTCGCGAAGCGCTCCGCCTCTTCCAGATTCGGCTCGCTGGTTTCCCACCAAAGCAGGTCGGCATAGGGAGCATAGGCGAGCGACCGCGCAATCGCATACTCGACCCCGAGCCCCTGCTTGATGCGGAAGAAGCCCTCCGGGGTGCGCTCGCCGGACAGGAACGGCCGGTCCCGCTCATCGACGTCGGTCGTCAGCAGTTGGGCGGCGTGGCTGTCGGTCCGGCAGAGTAGCACGGTGGGCACGCCCTCCACGTCCGCGGCGAGACGAGCTGCGTTGAGGGTGCGGATATGCTGGCTGATCGGCACCAGCACCTTGCCGCCGAGATGGCCGCACTTCTTCTCGCTGGCGAGCTGGTCCTCGAAATGGACCCCGGCAGCGCCCGCCTCGATCATCGCCTTCATCAACTCGAACGCGTTGAGTGCGCCGCCGAAGCCCGCCTCGGCGTCGGCCACGATTGGGGCCATCCAGTATGTGCCCGGGTCGGAGCCCTCCATGCGCGCGATCTGGTCGGCTCGGCGCAGCGCCGCGTTGAGACGCTTGACCACCATCGGAACCGAGTTCACCGGGTAAAGCGACTGATCCGGATACATCTCGCCTGCCAGGTTGGCGTCCGCCGCCACCTGCCAGCCCGAGAGGTAGATCGCCTTCAGCCCTGCCTTCACCTGCTGCAGCGCCTGATTACCGGTCAAGGCGCCGAGCGTCGGCACGAACGGCTCGGTCTTGAGCAGATGCCACAGCCGGTTCGCCCCCATCTCTGCCAGCGTGTGGCGGATCCGGAAGCTGCCGGCGAGGCGCGCAACCTCGGCCGGGCTGTAGTCACGGACGATACCAGCGAAGCGCTCGGGATCGTGGCCCGGCGGGGTCGCCAGGCCGTCCGGGGTGCGGCACGGAATGATGGTCAGGGCGTGGGGGCGGTGCATGACAACTCTCCTCGACGTCAGCGTCTGATGGGGTAAAATTTTCACACTGCGGCTGCGAAAGCGACCCGATAAATCGCCCGGAATGCCGTAACCTGTGTGGGATTTCACTGACTCGGCCGCCGTTTGGTAAAGGATGTAAATATGACTGGCCCACAGATCGGCCGTACCGTCCGCCGGTTGCGCCAGGAGCGCGGGCTGTCCCAGCAGGCCCTCGCGGCCCGACTTGGCATATCTGCGAGCTATCTGAACCTGATCGAGCACGACCAGCGGGCGGTCACTGCCAGCTTGCTGATCAAATTGGGTGAGACACTGCAGGCCGATCTCGCGACGCTGTCCGGCTCCCAGGAGCGTCAGCTCGAAGTCGGGTTGCGCGAGGCGTTCGCAGATCCGCTTCTTGGCGCGGAGGCCGTGCCTGAGGCGGAGGTGCAGGCGCTGGCGGCGAGCGCCCCGGGCGCGGCGCGGGCGGTGCTGGCGCTCTATCGCGCCTGGCGCGTGGCGCGCGAGGACGCCTCTGGCATCGCGCTGCCATCCGGGCGGCGTGTGCTGCTGCCCAATGAGGAGGTGCGCGACATTTTTGATGATCGCGGCAATCATTTCGAGACGTTGGAGGAGATCGCCGAGGCGATCGGTGCGGAACTCGATGCGCTTCCCGCCGAACGAAACCATGCGCTGGCGGAAAGGCTGCGCCGGCGGCATCGGCTCGCCGTGCTCGTCCGTCCCCTCGAGGGGGCGCTAAGGGCCTATGACCCTGCGGCGCGCAGCCTCATCCTGTCCGAGCAGCTGCCGCGCGAGAGCCGCGGCTTCCATTTGGCGTTCCAGATCGCCCTGCTTGAAGCGGGCGACGGCGTTGATCAGGTGATTGCGCAGGCGAAGCCGACCACTCCAGAGGCGGCAGCGCTGCTGCGGATCGGTCTGCTCAACTACCTCGCCGGGGCGCTACTGATGCCTTATGGCCACTATCTCGATGCTGCGCGGCTACTGCGCCACGACATGGAAGCGCTGGCTGCGCGCTTCGGCGTCTCCTACGAGCAGGCGTGCCAGCGCTTGTCAACGCTGCAACGGCCGGGTGCGCGCGGTGTGCCGTTCTTCTTCCTGCGCGTCGATCCGGCCGGCAATGTCGGCAAACGCTTCTCCGCTGCCGGCTTCCCATTCGCTCGATATGGGGGTTCCTGCCCGCGTTGGGTGGTGCATCTTGCCTTTGCCACCCCGGGCGCATTGCGGGTTCAGCTGGCGAGCCTGCCGGACGGTGCGACGTTTCTCTGCTTTGCCCGCACTGTCAGCGGACCGTCGGCGCGCTGGGGCGACCCGCGGCCGACGCATGTGGTGGCGATGGGCTGTGCCATCGCCAATGCTGCCGAGGTAGTCTATGCCGATGGCCTGGACCTGGAGCGCGCCGCCGTCGGTATTGGCCTGTCCTGCCGACTGTGCGAGCGCCCGGACTGCCGCAGCCGCGCCTTCCCTCCCCTCGAACACCGGCTTGCCTTCGATCCCGCCCGGCGCGGCCTGAGCCCGTTCGCCTTCGAGCCGAAGCGGTGAGTTTGGAGCAGAATGTCTGCCGGACTCGTCCTCCACGCGATTGCCTGTCGGAGCCGATTGTTGCACCCTTGATTAGGCGGGAGGGGGAGCAGGGGCGTGCGGGCAGCCTTATGGCTTGGACAGCGTTGCCGTCGCGCATGGTCGGGCGGATTGAGCGGTCTCGTCGTGGGTCTGCTGCCGGTTGCGGCGGTGGCGCAGCCTGGGACGCTGATCCCGCAGGCGTCTCCGATTCCGCACATGTTGGCGCCGGAGACCCCGAGCGTCGGTGGTCTGCCCTCCACCACCGAGCCCGCGGCGCCTGCCGCGGTGCCGGCGACCGAGGTCGCGGTCACCAGCGTCGCCATCGAGGGCGCCAGCGTCTACCCGCCCGCACGGCTGGCGCCGTTGACGATGGGTCTGGTCGGTCCTGCCACCAAGCTGGCGCAAATCGAGGCCGCGCGGGTGGCGCTGCTCAACCTCTATCGCGGCGACGGCTATGTTTTATCCACCGTGACTGCCTCGCTCGACGAGACGGGGCGGCTGCGCTTTCTCGTGCTCGAAGGGCGGATATCGGACGTCAAGCTGGACGGCGAGATCGGCCCTGCGGGTGTCCAGGTTCTGCGGTTCCTGCGCCACCTCACCGAACAGGCCCCGATCGACGAGGCGACGTTGGAGCGGTGGCTGCTGCTGGCGCAGGATATTCCCGGTATATCGCTGCACGCGGTGCTGCGCCCCTCGGCGGAGACGCCGGGCGCGATGACGCTGATCGCCCAGGTCAGCCGTAGCGCGGTCTCCGGCCTGTTGACCGCCGATAATTACGCGTTCAAGGCGACCGGGCCGGAGGAATATCTGGCCGCGATCGACTTCAACAGCTTCACGTCGTTCGGTGAGCGCACCGAACTGTCCCTCTACCAGGGCAACGCCGGAACTCAGACCTTCGGCCAAGCCTCGGAGGAGTTCTACGTCGGGGATTCTGGCCTGCGCTTGCGGCTCTATGGCGGCGCTGGAATCGCGACACCGTCGGGCGAGTTGCGGGCGATCGGCTACCAGGACCTGATCGATCTCGGCGGCCTCTCGGCCACCTATCCGCTGCTGCGCTCACGTCAGCAGAGCCTGACACTCGGCGCCTATTTCGATGTCGAGCAGATGGAGATTCTCACGAATTCGGGTGTTGGTGGCGCTTCGACGCGGGCGAGTTTCGACGCTCTGCGGGTGCTCCGGCTCGGCGCCGACTATGCGCGCCAGGACCTCTTGCTCGGCGGTGACCGGGTCGCGCTGAACACCGCGAATGCCCGCGTCTCGCAGGGGATCCCTGGGCTGGATGGAACCACCAACAACAACCCCCTACCCGGCCGGCTCGGCGAGCGGGTTGACTTCACCAAGGTCAATGCCGAGTTCACGCGCACGCAGACGCTATTCCAGCCCTGGAGCGACGCGACTGTCGCCCTGAAGGGCCTGGTGATCGGCCAATATACCAACAACGTGCTGCCGCCGTTCGAGGAGTTCTATCTCGGCGGGCCGAACTACACGCGTGGCTATTTCTGGGGCGAGGCGTTCGGCGACCGCGCTCTCGCTGCCACGGCGGAGCTGGATCTCAACGAGACGCTCGACGTGCGCATATTCGGGCACAGCCTGCCGTTGGCGGCTCAGTTCTATCTCTTCTACGACTGGGGGGAGACTTGGGATGTGACACCTGGTGATCCGCATGCCGTTCTGCGCTCCGCAGGCGTCGGCACGCGGCTCGATCTCACCCAGTATGTCGAATTCGACGTCATTGGCGCCGAGCGCTTCAGCCGCACCCCGTTCGGCACCGCCGGCGGGCTGCGGCCGCTGAGCGCGGATGCGATCTACTGGCAGGTGCTAGCGCATTTCTGAACGCACGAGCCGGCAATGTGGCTTGGAACGATCGAACAGTCGAAGCCCGGCCGCAGCCGGCCAAGAACGTGGCAAGCGATAAGGCGAAAACGATGCCGAGGACCGGGGTGCAGGGGCGAGGCGGGAGCGGACGGGAGACGATCCGCGCCGTCGGCGTGGTGCGGCGCAAGCGCGCTGCGCTGCTGCGCGAGACCGCGCTCCAGGCTGCGGCTCTGACCCTGCTGGCGCTGCCGGCGCGGGCGCAGCCGGCGGCGAACGCGCGGCCGACCGGGGGCAGCGTCATCTCCGGCAATGCCACGATCGGGCAGTCGGCCAGCACGACCACGATCACCCAAACCACGCCGTTCGGCGCCCTGACGTGGAGCGGCTTCGACGTCGGCGCCGGGCAGAGCGTCCAGTTCCGCCAGCCCTCCGCCAACGCGCTGACCGTCAACGAGGTGACGGCGCCGAATCCCTCGCTCATTGCCGGCCACATCGATGCCAACGGGCGGCTCGTGCTGATCAACCGCTCGGGCGTGGTGTTCTATCCCGGCGCGCAGGTGGACGCCGCGGGGCTCGTGGTCTCAGCCATCGGCATGAACCAGGCTGCCGCGAAGCAAGGGCAGATGGTGCTGGACCAGCCGGCGCGGGCCGGCGCACGCATCGTCAACGCCGGCACGCTGACGGTGAAGCAGGCCGGACTCGCCGCGCTGGTGGCGCCGCAGGTGGCCAATTCGGGTGTGATCTCTGCCAAGCTCGGGCATGTCGTGCTCGCCGGTGGCGCCGTCGAAACGGTCGATCTCTACGGTGACGGGCTGGTTGCCTTCGATGTCACCCGCCAGACCCGCCCGGCCGGCGACGGCAAGACGGCGCTGGTCACCAACACCGGGACCGTGCTGGCCCAGGGCGGCACGGTGACTTTGACCGCGGCGCAGGCCGACGGTCTCGTGCAGACCCTGGTCGATGCCGGCGGGCGCATTGTCGCCGACAGCGCCGGGGCGCGACGCGGCGCGATCGAGATCGCCGGCACCGGCGGCTCGATCGTCATCGCCGGTCGCCTCGCCGCCGACGGACGCGCGCCGGGGGAGACCGGCGGGTCCGTGGCGGCGACCGCGACCGGCACCGTGCTGCTGACGCCCACCGCCCATGTCTCCGCGTCCGGCACGGCCGGCGGCGGAGTGGTCGCGCTCGGCACCACCCTTGCCCGAGCGACGGGAGGCTCGGCGGTGCAGGCGCCGGCGGCGAAACGGGTCGCCATCGCCCAGGGCGCGCGGATCGCGGCCGACGCGACCGGACAAGGCGCCGGCGGGACGGTGACGGCGCTTTCCACCGTAGCGACGATCCAGCTCGGGACGATCTCCGCCCGCGGCGGCCCGCGGGGCGGGGATGGCGGGCATGTCGAGATTTCGTCCCTGGGTGCGCTCGATCTCGCTGGCATCATCGACGTCGCCGGCCCGCTCGGGTCGGCGGGAACGATCCTGGTCGACCCCACCGACCTGGTGATCGCGAACGCGGGCAGCAATGTCGCGCTGGTCGACAACACTGACCCCAATCTCGCATTCGCGACCGTCAGCACGAGCAACCCGGCGACGATCACCGTCGGGCAGATCGGCAGCCTGCACGGCAACATCCATCTCGAGGCGAGCAACAACCTCACCGTCGGCACCGGCAGCACCCTCAGCCTGTCGCTCGGCAGCGGTCAGGCGCTCACCCTGGAAGCCGGCAACAATCTTACCGTCAGCACCAACGCCACGCTCACCACGAACGCGGCCGACATGGTGCTCACGGCGGCCTCGAGCAGGAGCCCGACGCCCAGCCCGGCGGGTTCGATCGACATCGCCGGCACGCTTGTCGTCAATGGCAATCTCACCCTCAACGCCGGCAGCGGCGGCATCGGCATCGACGGGATTGCCTCGGTCACGGCGGGCAACATCACCGTCAACGCTCCGACCGGTGCGGTCAGCGAACTCTCAGGCGGCCTGGTCAATACGCCGGGCACGCTGTTCGCGAGCGCAACCACGATCAATCTGCCGACCAGTAGCGCCGGCATTTCCAACAGCATCGGAACACTCGGCAATATCAGCACCAGTGGCTCCCTGAGTCTGACCACCTCCGGCCTGCTGAACGTGAATGGTCCGCTGAATGAAACCGTCGGCGCGGTCACCCTCGCCGACATCGGCAGCAGCGCCATCATCATCGGCAGCGGGATTGTCCTCAATGGCAACGTGCTTGCCGCAACCGGCGTGACACTGAACTCCCGGGGGCCGATCACCCAGAACAGCGGCAGTATCGGCCCTTCCGGTGCCGGCACGATCACCCTCTCGGGCAGCTCAGGGGGCGTGGTGTCGCTGAACGACCTCGAAGGCTCGCTCGGGACTTTTGCTTCGAATGGCGGCTTTTCCCTCGCCGAGAACAGGGCCCTCGTCGTCAGCGGCAATCTCAGCGACCCGTCAGGGCCGATCGCGCTCACGGTCGCGACGGGGAATCTGCAGCTCAAGGGTTCGATCAACACCAACGGCACCGTTAGTCTGAATGCGAGCGTGGGCAGCATCCTGCAGAGCGCCGGGACGATCGGGCCATATGACGGGTTTGGCGGCGTCGCGGTCAATGCGAGTGCCGCAGGCTCCATTGTGCTGCCAGACCCCAACCTGATCGCCTCGCTCGGTGCCCTCAGCGCCACGAGCGGCGGCATAACCGTCACCCAGGCGAGCGCCGCGGCGCCCCCGCTCTATGTCCAGGGGCCGATCCATGCCGGGTCCGGTCAGGCCATCGTCCTGACCGCGGATTCGATCGATCTGACCAACATTCCGACCGTGTCCGCCCCGAACGGATCGATCCAGTTGGCACCGGCCTCGACTGGCAAAAGCGCGGTGCTGTGGAGCGCCGGCCCCTTCACCACGGCTCTGTCCGTCGCCACACCGAATCTAGCCAATTTCTCCGCCGGCGCACTGATCCTCGGGTCGGCAGCGACCGGCACGATCCAGATCGGCTCCCCGGTCGGTTACAATGGAGGGTCGGTCGTCATACCGAGCGGCTTGCCCGCGCTCGGGCTGGCTGGCGGTGCCGTGACCCAGACCGATCCTCTCAGCGTGCCGCTGCTGTTCGGCAAGACCGGCGCAGTCAATCTCGCCCTGGCCAACAGCATCAGCACGATCGGTGCCTATGCCGCGAGCGGCTCCTTCGCTCTCACCAACGCCGCCGGCATCAGCATCGGTGGCGCCCTCAGCGTGTCGGGCGGGGCGGTCACCCTGGTCGCCCAGAACGGGGCGATCGGCGAGACCGGCGCCGGGAGTATCAGCGCCGCCTCGCTCACCGGCAGCGCCGGCCAAACCGTGCAGCTGGACGCGACCCATATCTCCGCCGGCGCGACGGTCGCCAACAACCAGATCGGCAACCTGGCCGGCTTCACCTCGTCCGGCGGCTTCGCGCTCGCGAACGGCCAGGCGCTGACCGTGTCCGGCCCGCTCACCGACACTGCCGGCCGGGTCGCGCTCAGCACCACCTCCGGCGGTCTCACCCTCGCTGCCTCGATCAATGCCGGCGGCAGCCTGAGCCTCACTTCGGCCGGGGCGATCACGCAGACCGCGGGCACGATCGGGCCGTCCACCAATGTGCCGCTGGCGCTCACCGGCAGCGCCCAAGGCGCGGTATCGCTGCCGGACGCCAATCAGATCGCCACCCTCGCCGGCTTCACCTCGTCTGGTGGCTTCACGCTCACCGACGCCCAGGCCCTCACCGTCTCGGCGTCGCTGCAAGACACCGGGGCAACCGGCACCGTCGTGCTGAGCACCACGACCGGCGATCTCACCCTCAACGCCAACCTGATCGCCGCCTCCGCCACCCTCGACCCGTTCGGTGCGCTCACCCAGACCGCGGGCACCATCGCCGTTGGCATGCTGGCCGGCCAGACCGGCGGCACCGTCGCGCTACCCGACGCCAACGCGATCACCGGGCTCGGCTCGTTCGTCGCCGGCGGCGCGTTCAGCCTGAGCGAAGCGGCAGGCCAGGCCTTGACCCTGAGCGGCCTGCTCTCCGCGCCATCGGTGAACTTCTCCGGCGGAAGCATCACCGAGGGTACGGGCGTGGTGAACACGCCGACGCTTTCCGCCAATGTCGCCGCGCTCTCGCTCTCCCAGGGCAACAGCATCGGCCTCGAAACCGGTCTGACCGCCACCATCGGCGGGGTGACCCTGGCCGAGGCGCCGGCCACGGCACTGACGGTGGGTGGGGCCATCTCCGTGCCCACGGGGCAGACCATCGCGCTCACCGCCGATACCGTTACCCCGGGCGCGACGCCGGCCCTGAATGCGCCGGGGGGTGAGGTCATGCTCGCTCCGGCGACGCCGAACGCCGATCTGACCTTCGGCGGCGCGGTCAACGCCAGCGGCGGCTTCGTCACGAACACCGGGCTGAGCGTGAACGCCGGCACCATCGCGCTCGGCAATGCCGCCACCGGCGCCATAACGCTCGGCAATGGCGCGATTCTCGACCTGCTCTCGGGCGGCGTCTCCTCCCTGCAGGTCAATGGCGCTTCGGTGCAGGAGAACGGCGCCATCCGCGTCGGCACGCTAACCGGCGCCCTCGGTGGCGATCTGACCCTTCCAGGCCAGAACCAGATCGGCACGCTCGGCAGCTTCACCAGCACCAACGGCAGCCTCACCCTGGTCGAAGCGACGGGACAGAATCTCAACATCACCGGCCCGGTGAACGCAACGGCGGGCGGCGCGAGCAGCATCACCGCCCCGGGCGGGCTCACCGTCGGCGGCAATCTCGATGTCAGCTCGCTCTCCCTCGTCGGTGGATCGATCAGCCAGAGCGCGGGCACGCTGACCGCCGCCGGCACGCTCACCCTCAGCGGCGGACCGATCAGCCAGAGCGGTGGAATCATCAATGCCACGACCCTGAACGGTTCCGGCGGCCCGGTCAGTCTCGTCTTGGCCAATACCATCAGCAATCTGGGCGCCTTCGCGGGCTCCGGCGGCTTCACCCTGACCGAGGCCGCCGGGCAGACGCTCTCGATCGTCGGTCCGGTCTCAGCCCAGGCGGTCACACTCAATGACGGCGTCTTCGTCGAGAATGGCGGCATAATCAGCGCGGTTACGCTCGCTGGATCCGGCGGATCGTTGCAACTCGGGGGCGCCAACCGGATCAACACGCTCGGACCGATCGCGACCTCCGGCGGCGTTGCACTCAACGAGGCCGCGGGCCAGGTGCTCACCGTCTCCGGTCCGGTCACCGATCCGAACGCCATCGCGTTGACCGCACCGGGCGGGATCGTCGTCGCGGGCTCGCTCGGGGCTCCGGATGTTTCGCTGACCGGCGGTGCGATCACCCAGACCGGGGGCACGATCACGGCGCAGTTCATGCTCGCCCTTACCGGGGGTCCGATTACCCAGAGTGGCGGGATTATCTCCACCGGCACGCTGCGTGGGGCCGGCGGGCCGGTCAGTCTGCCCGACGCCAACAGCATCACCAACCTTGGTAGCATCACGAGTTCCGGCGGCTTCGCGTTGACCGAGGCCACCGGCCAAGCGCTCACGGTCCACGGCCCGCTGACCGATTCGACCGCAATCAGCCTCGACGCACCGGGCGGGATGACGCTCGCCGGCACTATCGCGGCGCCGCTCGTCTCGCTCAGCGGCGGCGCGATCGTCCAGATGCCCGGCCTCCCCATCGGGGATTCACTCACTCCCGGCCCCTCCTTCATCGCCACCGGGGCGCTGGCCGGCGCGGCGGCTTCGGCCCGCCTCACCCAGCCCAACCAGGTCGATCAGGTTGCCGGTTTTTCCTCAGGCGGCGATTTCGTGCTGACCGAAGCGGCGGGACAGAGCCTCGCCATCGCCGGTGCCGGCCTGCATGCGGGCGGCGCCCTCCTGCTCACCGTGCCGGGCGCGCTCACGCTCACCGCTGGCACGCTGGCCGGCGCCTCGGTCGCACTCGCCGTCGGCGGAGCGGTGGCCGAGACCGGCGGGGTGATGCACACCTCCGGCGCCCTGACCGGCAGTGCAGGCGATCTCAACTTGGCCGGTGCCAACGAGATCGCCACTCTCGGCGGCCTCACCTCCCAGGCCGGGCTCACGCTCACCAACGACAGTCTGCAATCCCTGGGCGTGGCCGGGCCGGTGACGGCGCGGAACTCCATGATCCTGACCGCTCCGGCCGGGCTCTCGCTTGCCGGCGACCTCTCAGCCTCCGCCATCACGCTGAACGGCGGCCCGATCACCCAGAGCGCGGGGGTGATCGCGACCCCGACGCTGAGCGGAGCGGCGCAGTCGGCGGCGCTGACCTCGGCCAACAAGGTCGGTACGCTCGCCGGTTTCTCCGCGCCGGCCGGGCTGGCCCTGACGGATGCGGCGGCGAATCCGCTGATCGTCTCCGGCCCGGTCCAGAGTGGCGGCGCGGTCACGCTGACCGCCCCGGCGGGGCTGACGATCGCGGGCAGCGTCGCCGCCGGCGTGGTGAGCGTGAATGCGGGAACCGTCAGCGAGCCGGGTGGGCTGATCGCCGCCGGGACCCTCACCGGCACCACCGGCACCGCGACGCTGACGGCGGCCAACGCGATCGGCACGCTCGGCGATTTCTCGGCGTCCAGTCTCGCCCTGAACAATGTCGGGGCGCTGACCCTGGTCGGGAACATCAACGCTCCCACGGTCACCTTTACCGCGACTGGCGCAATCAGCCAGACCGGTGGGGCCCTTACCGCGACAACGCTGGCCGGCTCGGCCCCAGCCGCCTCCTTCAGCGCGCCGGCCAACCGCGTGACCGCGCTGGGCGGCTTCACCTCGGGCGGTGCGGTGCTGCTGGTCGATGCGATTCCGCTTGCCGTCGCCGGCCCGATCAGCGCCGGCAGCCTGATCCTGACCGATCCCGCCGCGATCGATTTCACCGGTACGGTCAATACCGGCCTACTCGCGCTCAACAATACCGGCAGCGTGAGCCAGACCAGCGGCGTGATTTCTGCTGCCACGCTGACGGGCTCGGTGGGAATCTCAGTCCAGCTCGGCCCCGACGCGTCGGGGCCTGTGGCCGCGATCGGCAGCATCGGGGCGTTCAGCGTCAGCGGCCCTCCCGGGCGGTTCGCACTCAACGACGCCGTGCCGCTGACGATCAGGGGTCCGCTCTCTGCGCCCTATATCGTGATCAGCGCGCCGGGACGGATTACGCTCGATGGCGCCACGATCGCGACGCTCGGCGCCCCGCTGTCCCAGCAGAGCGGTCCGGCGCCGGCGCCCGGGGGGTCTGATTTCAACGTTCTGGCAACCGGCGCTGGCACACCGAGCTTTGTCGGGCTCGGCAGCACTGTCGTCGACGGTTTGGGCGGCGCGCCCACGCTGCGCATCCAGGTGCCGACCACCGGAGGCGCGATTGCCCTCGGCAGCATCAGCGGCGGGGATCTGTCGCTTGTTCTCGGCCAAGGCCCGGGACAGGCGACGGGGAATGTCAATGTTGGCGCCCTCCTCGTCATCGGCACCGGGGGTTCGGCCAATCTGACCGGCGCGGTCGGTGGCCTCGGCTCGGAAGCGGCGGCGCGACAGGCGCAGATTTTGCCATCGGAAAACGCCAACTATCGAATCAACTCCTGCCCGATTCACTCGGTGAACTGCATTCTGCTCGGCCTGTTGACACTGCCCGCGGTCAATCCGCTGCAGGATCTGACCATTGGTGCGGTGCGCTCAGCACAAGAGGATCCCGATGTGATGCTCCCCGACATCGCCAGCCAGGACTATTGACCGTGCGTGTCGTCGTTTCTTTGCTTATCCTCGCTGGGCTCGCCGCCTGTGCGACACCGCCGCCATCCGCCTATGTCGGGCGCAGCGCGCAGACTGATTCGGTGGCAC
This sequence comes from Pseudomonadota bacterium, assembly GCA_021815825.1. Classification (GTDB taxonomy): domain Bacteria; phylum Pseudomonadota; class Alphaproteobacteria; order Acetobacterales; family Acetobacteraceae; genus JAJZVV01. Next base: position 22,250 of record JAKAZO010000024.1, on the reverse strand, counting down.
GGCCGCTTGGAAAAGACCAGGCCGGCGAGGATTGCGTGCTGCAAACCGCCGGGCCCGCCGCCGCCGATGTGTTCTGCGGCACTTGGCAGCAGCCGAGCGCGCAGGTTCGCCGTGGCGCGGCTGTGGCCTCGCTGCAGCAAGCGGCGTTGGCCGGACCGTGGCGTACTGCGCTCGATGTTCGGGTGACGTGCGATGCGCCGACCCCGACCAGCATTCTCGACGGTACCCCGGCGCTGTTGATGCAGTGCCGCCGCAAGGTCGGTGGCTGGCCGCACGTCGCGCTGGTCGCCGGAGTCGGCGATGCGACGTACTATGCCGACGGTGTCCTGCCTGCTCTCGGGCCCACCGAACGCGCCGTCGGTCTGTTGTCGGGCCGGCTTGCCGCTGCCGCCGCCGGAACCGAGTCGGGCGCGGCCCGCTCGGCGGCTGATGCCCTGATGGCGAGCCGCCTTGCCGCGCAGGCCTTCAGTTCGGGCGATATCGGCCAGTATGAGACCCTGGTGCGGCTCGGCACGCGTGCCAACTTGGCGGAGAACTTTGCCGGCGCGGAGCAGGCGTTCCGCGCCGCGCTGGCGCTGCAGCAGAAGGCTCTGGGGCGCGATGACCCCAACACGGCTGTGCCGCTCTCCTATCTCGCTCTCCAGATTTCCGATCAAGGTCGCTACGCGGAGGCCGATGGGCTCTTTGCCGAGGCAGCGCGACGCGCGGTTAAGGCCTCCGATCCCGGCGCCCGCGCGCGACTGCTGCACGACGAGGGGTTGCATGCGCTCAATCAAGGCAAGTTGCCCGAGGCGCGGGCGTTCCTCACGCGCGCCGAAGCTGCCTTTTCAGCACTGGTTCCCTCGGAGGCATTGGCGGCCCGGCCGCCGCCGGATGTGCGCCGCCTCGCGCCGGGCCAGCCTACCGCGGTGCGCCTAGCCGAACTGGTGCCGAGCCAGGCCCTGCTTGAGGACCCGGTACAGCGTGCGGCGCTGCTTGGGCTGGTAGAAACGCGGCGATATTTGGGCATTGTGCTCGGCGCTCAGGGGGATGCCGCCGCTTCGGTGGCGACGATCGCCTCGGCCGTGATGCTGGCGCGCGCGAACGGGCTCGACCAGCCGATTCTCACCTCACGCCTGTACCGCAGCGCGGCCACTGCCGCTGCGGCGTCGGGTGAGCAGGGGCGGGCGCTGACAGAGCTCGCACGCTCGGCCGAGGCGTTTGCGGAGGCGCTGCCGGGGACACGTCCGATCGCCGAGACCGACCTGCTGCGGGCCGGAGCTCTCGTGAAGGTCGGCCAGTCGGTTGCGGCACTCGATCTCTGCCGCAAGGCCATCGCCTTGCTGCGCGATCTGCGTGCCGGCACGAGCGATGAGCTGATCGCGCCGTGTCTCGACGCCTATGCCGACAATGCCGATCGCCAGCCGACCGAACGCCAGCGCTTGCTTGGCGAGATGTTCGAGGTTGCCCAGCTTGCGCAGGGCGGAATCACGAGTCAGCAGATCGCTCTGGCCACCGCACGGCTAAGTGCCAACGCGCGCGATCCGAAGGTCGCCGAGGCGGTTCGTCGGCGCCAGGATGCCAGCGCAGGGCTCGCAGATCTTTATCGCCAACGTGACGAGCTGGCGAAGCCGCGTGAGTCCGGCCGGTCTGCGCCACCGACCACGGCGGCCGAACTCGACAAGCGCATCGCGGACGCGCAAGCGAATCTCGCGGACGCCGACAGCGCATTGCAGGCGGCGGCGCCGAATTATGGGCAGCTCGTTCAGCAGATCGCTCCCGTTGCCGCCGTCCTGGCCGCATTGCACTCGGAGGAGGCTTTCGCCAGCTTCGCTCTCACCGATCAAGGTGGCTGGGGTTTCCTTCTGCATGACGGCATCGTGGCAGTGGCGCGGCTCAAGATCGGCAAGACCGGTCTGGCAGCGCTGGTGCGACGCGTGCGTGCCTCGATCGAGCCCGGCGAGGCAGGGGTACCCCGCTTTGATACGGCCGGCGCACAAGACCTTTATACTGATACGCTGGCACCGTTATTGAGCGGCGCACCTGGAATCCGGTCCCTCGTCGTTGCGCCTTCCGGCCCGCTACTTTCCCTCCCGTTCGCGGTGCTTCTCACGGGTCAGGGCGATCCTGATGCGCTAGCCGCGGCACCGTGGCTCGTTCGGCGTCTGACCGTGGCGCATGTGCCGGCGGCGGCGAACTTCGTGGCTCTGCGCAAACTTGCCGGCAGCTCCCGCGCGGCGCGTCCATGGTTCGGCTTTGGCGATTTCCGCCCGGCCACGCTGGCTCAGGCAGAGCGCAGCTTCCCGGGCGCGCGCTGCGCGGATAGCGCCCGACTCTTCGCCGGACTGCCACCGCTGCCGCTCGCGCGGCGCGAGCTCGAAGCGGCGCGTGCGCTGCTCGGAGGAGGGGCGGGTGACGAACTACTCGGCCCGGCCTTCACGGCGGAGGCCGTTGTGCGCGCCGCCCTCGGCAACTATCGCGTGCTCCATTTCGCCACTCATGCGTTGCTTCCGGCGGAGCTGAAGTGCCAGGGTGAGCCAGCCATTGTGACATCCACGCCGCCGACCGCCCCCGATGTCTCCAGCGCGCTGCTAACCTCCTCGGATATCACCGGACTAAAGCTTGATGCCGACGCGGTGATCCTTTCTGCGTGTAACTCCGCGGGGCCCGGTGGGGAGAGCGCGGGGGAGAGTTTATCCGGATTGGCGCGTGCGTTCTTCTATGCGGGTGCGCGGGCGCTGCTGGTCACGCACTGGTCCGTGAACGATCAGGCAGCAGCATTTCTCGTTGCGGACTCGCTGCGCCGGCTGCAGGCCGGGGACGCTGGTGGATTGGCCGGGGCGTTGCGGGGCGCTGAACTCGGCATGCTCGACGATGCCGGCAAGGGTCTGCCGGCGGCGCTGGCGCATCCTTTCTACTGGGCTCCGTTCGCGCTCATCGGCGAGGGAGCCGGCGTGCCCGGTTCTCCGACGCGTCAAGCCGGGCTATAGACGCCGCCATGGACGCAAACCGCCTTGGCAAGTACGAACTGCGCGGCGAACTCGGTCGCGGCGCCATGGGTACCGTCTATGAGGGGTTCGATCCGGCGATCGCCCGCCGGGTAGCGATCAAGACCGTTCGGCTGCCCGATCCAGCCGATAGCGAAGCGCAGGAGGAGTTGGCGCGCTTCCGGCGCGAGGCGCAGGCGGCCGGGCGACTCTCGCACCCGAATATCGTTGGTGTCTTCGACACCGGCGAAACGGAGACGCTGGCGTACATCGTCATGGAGTTCGTCGACGGTCGGACCCTGAAATCCGTGCTCGACAAGGGGGAGCGCATGGCGCCTGCGGATGTCGGGCGGGTGATGCGCGATCTGCTGGCGGGGCTGCAATACAGCCACGAGCAGGGTGTCGTTCACCGCGACATCAAGCCGGCCAATATCATGCTGACGCGGGCGGGCCAGGCGAAGATCGCAGATTTCGGCATTGCCCGCATCGAGAGCAGCAGCATGACGCAGGCCGGGACTATGCTTGGAACCCCAGCTTATATGTCGCCCGAGCAGTTCATGGGGCAGACTGTGGATGCGCGGACCGACATCTACTCGGCCGGCGTCCTGCTCTACCAGTTGCTCACCGGCGAGCGGCCGTTCGAAGGCGGCAGCCTGAGCGCGATCATGCACAAGGCGCTGAATACGGAGCCGGTTAGGCCTTCGGCCCTATCGGTTACAGTGCCGGCTGCGCTGGACGCGGTGGTCGCACGTGCCTTGGCGAAGCGGCCCGACGAGCGCTTTGCGACGGCAGCCGAATTTGCCCGGTCGCTCGAAGTCGCGCTGTCCGGTGCTCCAGATGGTTCGCCAGCGGACACGGCAACGGAGGCAACGATTGTCTCCCCGGTCCGGCCGCCCAATGTCCTTGCTCCACAAGGGGCTGTTGCGCCACTTGCTGCTACGGAAACCGGTGACCCCGCCGGTGCGCCCCGGCGGGCGGTCGCTGCGCCACGCTCACCCAGAACGGCCCCATTGCTCGCGGGGGCCGGGGTGGTGGCGGTTGTCCTGGCGACCGCGGCTTGGTTCGGCCTTCGTCCGGCGTCCGCACCGCCGGCAACCCCCAGCGGGGTAACGGCGCCCGTGTCGGCGCCTGCCTCTGCGCCCGCGCCAGCGCCCGAGCCGCTAGCAGCAGAGAGTGCGGCCAGCCCCGCGAAGCCGACGGTCCTATCCGCACCGGCACTGGAAACGGCACCCGCTCCGGCCGCGCCACCGAGTCCGGCGCCTGTCATCGCCCCGAACTCGCCACCAGTGGCTGCGGGGGAAACGGCGACGTCGGCCGGAATCCCCTCTCCTGCGCCCGCTTCTGCTCCGCCCCCAGTCCTGCCCGCTGCGCCACCGCCAGTGCCTGATCGGCTAGCCCTTGTCGCCCCGCAGCCGGTGGCGCGCGCGGCCGTCGCTGCGGCGGCACTTCGCGCTGGTTGCACGCTCGTCGGCGGCGAAATCGCTGGCACCACACTTACTGTCAATGGTCTGACTGGGGTTGGCAGGCCGGACGAGGCGCTTCGCCAAGCGATCGCTGCTGCCGCACCAGGTGCGGCGGTCGACTGGCACCTGACCCGTTTCGATGGTCCCTACTGTGCGGCACTCGACACGCTCCGCCCACTTGGGGCGCCGTTCACCACGGCCAGTGCCCGCTTCGGCATCAGCCTGCTCGGCGGACGGACGCGGCTCTTCGACGGCGACTCGATCATCGTCACCCTGCAGCTTCCGGATTTCCCAGCCTATGTTCAGATGGACTATTTTCAGCACGACGGCTCGGTTTTCCACATGCATGATGCGGTCGGCGGCCCCCCCTGGCCGGCAGGCTCGGCACAGGAGCTAGGACGGCCAAAGGCGGGCTTCACCGGCTGGCAGGTGAGTGAACCCTATGGCACCGACATGATTGCGGCGGTGGCGAGTTCGGAGCCACTGTTTTCCAGGCCGCGCGAGGCACTCGAGCCGGCGGAGGCCTATCTCGCTGCGCTCACGACCGCTCTGAACGCGGCACGGGCCGCGGGCAATCGGCTCGCTGCCGATGCGGTGGTTCTGGTCACCGAACCCAAGCGCTGACGATCGGCCGACTGCCGCAGCCGCGGGGCTAGGCACCCAGCGGGGGCTTGCGCCGCCAAGTCCGGCGGCCTAGTTTCCTGCCGCCGCGCGGGCGGGCCACGGCCCACGGCGCTGCTGTAGCTCAGTGGTAGAGCACTCCCTTGGTAAGGGAGAGGTCGACAGTTCAATCCTGTCCAGCAGCACCATTCCGTCGATCGAGACGGTTCGGTGCTTGGTCACCATGCTACCATATGGCGCAACGTGACCCGCACCAGACGGGGTAGGGCGAGCCGGAGAAGCAGCGGGACGAAGGCCAGCGCCTGTTGCCAGGCGAGCGGTGTCAGGTCCGCCGGCTGCCGGTTCCAATAAAAGCCGTGCCGCCAAGCGACACCGGCCTGGGCCGCGAGGAACAATGCCGTGAGCAACGGTGAGGCCGCGCGGAGTGCTCGAGGGAGCAGGGCCAGTCCCGTGATCGTCACCTCGACCGCCGCGAGGTGCTGCGCCGCCAGGGTGTTGCGCGCCGCGGCGGTGGGAAGCCGGGCGAACAGAATTGGATCGACCTTCGTCAGGATATCCCCATCGAATTGGACTATCGAAACTAGCAGCGGTTCTGCCGCCGAGGGTGTGCAGATTCGAGCCGCACCCGCCGTTAGCGCGGCGCCGAAGGCACGGAGGTATCCCCGGGTGCGGCAGGGGTGCGCGGCGAGCCGAAGCGGTGCCGCTAGATCTGACCACATCGTCAGTGGTGCCGGTCAGACACGGCCGGCACCAAAAAGGGCCTTGCCAATGTCACCCAGCAGCGCACGTGCCAGATCGAACAATGCGCGCCACTGGCGGACGCCGAGCTCGACACTGCCGCGGTGCAGTTCGGCGAAAAAGGCGCGCTTATCGGTCTCTGGCTGCGGCGCGACGCGCAGGACAACGTCGCCGTCCACCTGCATGACGGTCTGGAACAGCACCGACTCGGTTCCGATGTCCCAGGCTTTGCGCACCATCAGCACGATGTCGGTGGGAACTCGCAGCACCGGGCGCGGCTCAGCGAGCAGGCCGGCGGTCACGGTTCCAACGGTAGCGCCAAAGAGTGGCGGAAGCGGTGGCGGGCGCACGAAGGTCTGGGCGAGTCTTAGCGCGACTTCGCGCAACTGGCGGCTGTTGGCGCGGATGCGGTCAAGCACGGCGAGTTCCGCCGGGCTGAAACATACGGACCGAGGCGCGCCTGGCTGGGTCAGCGCACAATGCGCGGCCCATTGCAGGGCATCGAATGTTTCCGCGCCATTCGTCAGCGACCCAGACGTTACGTCGCCTTGCTTCGGCCAGGCGGCTAGGGCCGCCTCCGCCGGCTCGCGGCTCTGCCCGACGAGTCGCGCGCTGGCCGCGGCGAGCAGGCCGTCACTGACCGGGAACCCGCGCTCGGCAAGGTAGCTGGCATAGTCGGCGACAATGCCGTGCAGCGCGAGGGGAAGCTCCGGCATCTTCTCCGCCGACATGTTCGGCTTCTCGATTGTGTTGACCTCAAGCGTCAGAAGCGCCCCGGCGATGGCGCGGACCCGCTCCTCCCAGTCCTCTCCCTGTCCCACGGCCATGCGCGGCGCGCTCAGAGGCCGGTGCGGCCCGCGAGCATCCCGATCGCCGCGTGCAGCATCTCCATGGTCTCCTTGCGCACAGCTCGGGCCTGGTCCAGCGAGTCCTTGTGAAGCTGGGCATAAGCTGGGTTCTCGACGAAGCCCTTGGTCATCACCGTGCTGCAGTCGCCAAGCAGCATGTTGATCGATGACGAGGCGACTTCGTCGGCCGGACCGCTCAGTGTGATCTGGCTCGGCGTGTCGATGTCGGTGATCTTCACGGCGGCGACGGTACCGATGACGGTGGTCACCCGCAGCGTCAGTAGCCCATCGACCATCTTCCGCAGCCGGTCGAGGGCATTGTCTGCGAGAGTGAGCGGTGTGGTGGGCGGAGTGGGTGACGCGGCTTCGGTCGCATCGGGCATCCTGGCCTCCCTCGTTATTCGGTGTTGGAACAGGCATTGCGCGGGCGAAATCGTCGCGCCACCGGGCCGTAGCCGTCAAGGCCGCCGCGATCTGGCCAGGTCCGACCACTGCCGCTATGGTGGGGCGAGACAGGTCGCGGAGCTCACGTTGATGACTGAACTCGTCTTTCCCGCGCCGGCGACGATCACTGTTCCGGTCGCCGGCGACAAGTTGTTCCCCGTGCGGCGCGTGTTCTGCGTCGGGCGGAACTATGCGGCGCATGTGCGCGAGATGGGCGGGGACCCGAGCCGCGAGGCGCCATTTTTCTTCTCCAAGCCGGCCGACGCGCTGGTGGATGGCGGCGAGGATATGCCTTACCCGCCGGCGACATCGGATCTCCATCATGAAATGGAATTGGTGATCGCGATCGGCGTCGGCGGGGCGAATATTCCGGAGAGCGCCGCGCTTGGGCATGTCTTTGGCTATGCTGCGGGACTGGACATGACCAGGCGTGATCTCCAGGGCCAGGCCAAGAAGGAAGGCAAGCCCTGGGATATGGGCAAAGGTTTTGACCACTCGGCGCCGATCGGCGAGATCGCCCCGGCGGCGCGGATCGGCCACCCGACGCGCGGGCGGATCGAACTCCGGGTGAACGGCGCGCTGCGCCAGGGTGCGGACCTCGCCAACATGATTTGGAGCGTGCCCGAGATCGTAGCCTGTCTTTCGCGCCTGGTGCGTCTTGCGCCGGGGGATCTGATCTTCTCAGGGACGCCCGAAGGCGTCGCCGCGGTGGTCCGCGGGGATGTGCTGGAGGGGGCCGTCGAAGGCGTCGGCACCGTCCGCACTCGCGTCGTCTGATCGGCGTGCGTCTCGTCACCTGGAACATCAATTCGCTGCGCCTGCGCGCCGGGCTGCTGCCGCGTCTGATGGCCGACCTCGCTCCGGATGTCATCTGTCTCCAGGAAACCAAGGTGCCCGACGAGTTGTTCCCGTCGGACCTGCCTGAAGCCCTGGGCCTGCCCTATGTCGCCTATCGGGGCATGAAGAGCTATAATGGCGTCGCGATCCTCTCACGCCGGCCGCTGCGGGTGCTTGAAGCGACGCCGGATTGGTGCGGCAAGAACGACCGTCGCCATGTTGCGGTTGCCATAGATGCGGCGGGTGGCCCGGTAGAAGTGCACAACTTCTATGTGCCCGCGGGCGGCGATGTGCCTGATCCAGACACTAATCCGAAATTCGCGCACAAGCTTAAGTTCATCGCCGAAGCGCGCGACTATTTTAGGATGCGCAGCCAGTTTGCGCGCTTAGTGCTCGCCGGGGATCTGAATATCGCGCCGCTTGAGAATGATGTCTGGAGCCACCGGCAGTTGCTGGATGTGGTAAGCCATACGCCACCTGAGACCACCGCGCTCACGGCTTGGCTCGACACCGGCTTCATCGATGCGGTGCGCCGGTTCGTTCCAGCAGATCAAAAGCACTTCACTTGGTGGTCCTACCGAAACCGCGACTGGCGTGCCTCCGACCGCGGCCGGCGGCTGGACCACGTTTGGGTCTCTCAAGATCTGACGCCAGCTCTCCAACGCCAAGTGACGCTAAAGCAGGCTCGTGACTGGCCGCAGACGTCGGACCACGTTCCGGTCTGCGTGGAATTCGCGCTATAGGTGCCGGGTCCGTTCAGTCGCCAGCGGCGGCAAACCGGTATGGCAAGGCGGCTATCTCATCGATCAACTTGCGCGTCATGGCTTTGCCGAAGCTCTTGAAGTCATGTACTTCGAGCACAAAACTGGAGGCGCCGCCGGTGACGTGCTCTCGGTAGTATTTTGGCAATCCACCCGGTGGGTGTACGTGGGCGTACATTGCCTCCGCCGGATGATCATTGACAATCGCAAGCCCATTGATAGTGATGCCGGTTGCTACAGCTTCGTCGCGGGCGGTTTCCACGGTCCGGCCTTGGTTGCTCGTGCCATCGCCGCAAATGTCGATCACCCGACGTCGTGCGTCGAGGCCGCTCTCCGCGAGCAACTGAACGGCCGTATCGATGGCAGTCCCGATCGCGGTTGCGCCCCAATCGGACCGCGGAGCGGCGGCGAGCCGGTCGGCGAATTCGCGGGCGCCGTCGGCATCGTGGATCACCGTCCAATCGATAACAGTGTGAGTTTGTCCGGTGCCAGCAAACTCGACGTAGGTTACGGCGATCGATCCTTGCGGGCCGGCGGCAATCGCCTCCATCACGCGCGGGTCGGTGAAGGCAGCGTGGTAGCCCTGCTTCTGCAGGGCAAATTCGGTATCGTCGATGCTGCGTGAGACGTCACTGACCAGTACCAGTGCGACATCGACTTTTCCGGCGACTGGAGGCGCGGCCCGGGCGGGCAGCGGCAAAGCCAAACTCAGCCCCAGTGACAATCGCACCGCCAGGGACGAGATATGGACAGCAACGAACGGCGCGGCGCGGCGCGGCATCGGCTCCTCCTCTTCCCCAAGCCAATTGACCGATCATGTGTGCATTGCGAATGCGCGCGCAAGGCAGTGCCGAGATCGCGTATCCGGTGCGGAACGACGAAACAAGGCCGCCTAGGGCATGCATGCGAGCCTCCCGCCCCGGCGTCCGAGCGACGAAGTCCATTTCGCTCAAACTGACGGGGTGAGCGGCGCCAGACTTAGGCCGTCATTTTCAGTGCGCCACGAGCCGAACCAGACCACGTTCGACGAACGGGAGGGGCACTGGCATGTCGACGACGTCCGCCAAATCCGGCCATCGTGATCACGCAACTCGTGTCGACCGCGGCATCATCAGCTGCATAATCAGACCGACGCCAAGACCCCAGAAGCCGTTGATCAGCAGCGAGAGTAGCCATGGCCGGAAGGCGAAGCCGTAGGCAACCGGCTGGCCCTTGATAGCGGTGACGATGAATAGACCGACGAGAGCCGCGATGAGGCCAAGGCCGAGCCCGGCTCGCCAGAGCGGTCCGGACAGGCGCGGCAGCGCCAGCCCGAAGGCCGCACCGTAAAGCCCGCCCCAAAACGCGAGGCTGATGATCCGCGGCACCCCGAATGGCGCCGTCGGTCCCATCGGGAAGGGCGCCAGCGGCATAAGGCTGACCGCATAGAGCGCCGCCCACATCGCCTGGTGAAAGGTGAATGTTGCGATTGCCGCAGCCACGAAACCGAGCGCGGCGCGTTTCGCCCAAGGCATCGTCCTCATAGCGGTTCCCCCCCTCTTTATCTCGATGAGGGACATGGGCGCTTGGGCTGGAGGCACAATAGCTGGAAGGACGCTGGACAAGGGGCGTCGCTTCCGCTAGAGCGGCCCCCCTGATCGGAACGCGGGAGGCCGCGCCCCGGGGCTTTGGCCCCGAGCGGCCGTGTGTACCGCGGTCCTTGGGACGCAACCGTCTGGCCGCGAAGTCGGTCAAGGAGCCCGGGATTATGGCGAAGAAGATCGTCGGCTACATCAAGCTGCAGATTCCGGCCGGCAAGGCGAACCCGTCGCCGCCGGTCGGCCCCGCGCTGGGCCAGCGCGGCCTGAACATCATGGCGTTCTGTAAGGAATTCAATGCAGTGACGCAGGGTATGGAGCCGGGTATGCCGGTTCCAGTAGTAATCACCGCGTTCGCTGATCGTACCTTCACATTCATCACCAAGACGCCACCCAACTCGTATTTCCTGCTCAAGGCGGCAAAAATCGAGAAGGGCTCGACCACTGCGGGAAAGGGGGCGTCGGTCGGCCGTGTGACCACGACGCAATTGCGTGAGATCGCTGCCCAGAAAATGAAGGACATGAACGCTAACGACGTCGACGCAGCGGTGCGCATGCTGGCGGGTTCTGCCCGGTCGATGGGTCTTTCGGTGGTGGAGGGTTAATCCGATGGCGCTGGGCAAGAGGCTGAAGGCAATCCGAGCCGGCATCGACGCCAGCCGAAGCTATGCGCTTCCGGAGGCAATCAAGCTGGTGAAGTCAAATGCGCGGGCAAAATTCGATGAGACCGTTGAAATCGCGATGAATTTGGGCATTGACCCGCGCCACGCGGACCAAATGGTGCGTGGCTTGGTGGGGCTCCCCAATGGAACGGGAAAGACGGTTCGCATTGGTGTCTTCGCTCGCGGTGCTAAGGCGGAGGAGGCGGTGGCCGCTGGGGCGGACGTTGTCGGCGCGGAGGACCTGGCGGAGAAGGTGCAGGGCGGCGAGATCAATTTTGATCGCTGTATCGCCACTCCGGACATGATGGGCCTTGTCGGCCGTTTAGGCAAAATTCTCGGGCCGCGGGGTCTTATGCCCAACCCCCGTCTCGGCACCGTCACCATGGACGTCAAGGGTGCCATCGCCGCAGCAAAGGCCGGTCAGGTCGAGTTTCGTGCCGAAAAGGCCGGCATCGTCCATGCTGGCATCGGCAAGGCAAGCTTTCCTGAGGAAAAATTGATTGAGAACGCTCGGGCCTTCGTGGACGCGATCCAGAAGGCGAAGCCGACCGGCGCCAAGGGTACCTATATGAAGAAGGTATCGCTGAGTTCGTCGATGGGCGCTGCTGTGCGGGTCGATCTGACCACGCTGGCCGGCTGAGCGGCCGAAGAGATACGCCACCTTCGGATCGGGGTGGCGGATAGGGTGAGGGGGGTACCCCTTGCCCGAACCTGTCCGAGACCGCACGTGCCCGCCTTCGACGGCGGCATAATGGGCTGTGACGCCCGCGCGCGGTAGACGGGGTGGCCATGGCGTGGGGATGCGCAAAGCGCTCCTCTGTCCTGGCGGTTCCGGCTGTGGGGTGCGCCAACCGGCGTATTCCGAAGGACAGGCGAACCGGGTCGCCCGCGGAGTGGGCGTCCTATGGGCCAACCCGGTCCGTCGCCGCAGGGCGCCGGGCCAGACAGGAGACGGACGTGGACCGTACGGAGAAGCGGGAGTTTGTCGCCTCGCTCGCCGCGGTGTTTGCAGCGACGTCGATGGTCGTGGTCACCCGGAACAAGGGGTTGACCGTGGCTGAAGTGACGGAACTGCGGCGCCGCATGCGGGCGGCGGGGGTAAGCTTCAAGGTCGCGAAGAACCGGCTGGCTTCGCTCGCCCTGGTAGGGACCCGATTCGACGGCATCGAGCCAATGCTGAAGGGGCCGACCGCGCTTGCGTGGTCGCACGACCCGGTGGCAGCAGCCAAGGTTGCCGTCGAGTTCGCCAAGACCAACGAGAAGCTGGTGGTGGTCGGCGGTGCGCTCGGCTCCCGGACGCTTGATGCGGACGGGATCAAGGCGCTCGCCGAACTGCCGTCGCTGGAGATGCTGCGGGCGCAGTTGGCGGGGCTGGTCGCCACGCCAGCGACGCGCATCGCGGGCGTTCTGCAGGCGCCGGCCGGCCAGCTCGCGCGGGTCTTCGGGGCTTATGCCAAGCGCGACGAGGCGGCCTGATCGCCGCGGCGCGCGAACGGGTAGAGCCTACGCATGTCGGCACCCCTGCACAAGCGGGGTTGCCAGGAACCGAACTAGGACGCATAGTAGAGGATCGAGATCATGGCAGATTTGTCGAGGTTGGTTGATGAGCTCTCCGCGCTGACGGTGCTGGAGGCGGCGGAGCTTTCGAAGCTTCTCGAGGAAAAATGGGGCGTATCAGCGGCGGCTCCAGTTGCGGTGGCAGCGGCTCCGGCGGCGGGGGCCGCGGCGGCGGCACCGGTTGAGGAGCAGACGGAATTCACTGTGATCCTGGCCAAGGCGGGTGAAAAGAAGATCAACGTCATCAAGGAAATCCGGACGATTACCGGGCTCGGCCTGAAAGAGGCGAAGGATCTTGTCGAGGGCGCCCCCAAGACGGTCAAGGAGGGTGTCAACAAGGATGAGGCCGCGAAGATCCGCAAGATGCTTGAGGAGCAAGGCGCTTCTGTCGAGATCAAGTGACATCGCTGCGGCCGATGTCGGCTGCGAGCGGCGCCGTTCTGGCTTTCGGGACGGGCGGGGATCCAAGGGATCGCCGCCCGTAACGGCTTTATTCCCCTGCATCGCAGAGACAGGGGCGATCCATTCTCCGCGGATCGAACGCAAGGACTCTGCCCCCGACCGCCGGGGAAGGCAAGGCGGAAGCTTCAGTGCATGGCGAGGGCCAATGGCCCAGTTGCTCAAGGGTGGGGCATGAACGCGATCACCAGGTCGTTGATGGGACGCAAGCGTATTCGCAGGACATTCGGGCGGATTCCCGATGTCGCGCCGATGCCAAACCTAATCGACGTGCAGCGCGCCAGCTATGAGGCGTTCCTGCAGATGAACACGCCGTCGGACCGGCGAACGCATTCCGGATTACAGGAAGTCTTCAAGTCCGTCTTCCCGATCGACGATTTCGCCGGTCGTGGCCGGGTTGAGTTCGTCTCCTATGAGTTCGAGGAGCCGAAATATGATGTCGAGGAATGCATACAGCGTGGCATGACCTATGCCGCGCCGCTGAAGGTCATTCTCCGGCTGATCGTGTGGGACGTTGACGAGGATACTGGCGCGCGTTCCATCCGCGATATCAAGGAGCAACCGGTCTACATGGGCGACATGCCCCTGATGACGGACAACGGTACGTTCGTGATCAACGGTACCGAGCGCGTGATCGTCAGCCAGATGCACCGTTCACCGGGTGTATTCTTCGACCACGACAAGGGTAAGACTCACGCCTCCGGCAAATATCTGTTTGCCGCGAGGATCATTCCCTACCGCGGCTCCTGGCTCGACTTCGAATTCGATGCCAAGGACATTGTGTACGTGCGCATCGACCGCAAGCGCAAGCTTCCGGTCACGACTCTGCTCTATGCGCTTGAAAGCGAGGCGACCACGCAGCTGCGCGCGGCACGGGAGGCGCAGGGGAGGCCAGCAGGCGAAGCTCTGGCTCTCGGTGAAATCCGCGGCATGGACGCCGAGGAGATTCTGGCCGCATTTTATGGGCAGGTCGTGTTCACCCGCACAGCCAAGGGGTGGGCCCGTCCGTTCGATCCAGAGGCTTTCCGCGGCGTGAAGCTGATGGAGGCTCTCGTTGACGCCGTGACCGGTGAGGTCGTTGCCGATGCGGACACGAAGCTGACGGCGCGCACGGCCCGCAAGATCGCAGAGAGTACGCGCGAGGTTCTGGTCGGCCGTGGCGATGTGCTCGGGCGCTTCGTTGCTGAGGACCTGGTCGATGCGCAGACCGGTGAAATCTATGCTGAAGCCGGTGAGGAGCTCGCCGAGGCCCGGTTGGCTGCGCTGGAGGCCGCTGGGGTGGACCGCCTACCGACGTTGGCCGTCGATCAATCCAACGGCCCCTGGATACGCAACACGCTGGCAGTCGACAAGAACGCATGCCGCGAAGATGCGCTGATCGATATCTATCGTGTCATGCGCCCCGGCGAACCACCGACCTTGGAGACCGCGGAGGCACTGTTCCGCGGCCTGTTTTTCGATCCGGATAGATATGATCTCTCTGCGGTCGGGCGCGTGAAGATGAACATGCGTCTCGGGCTCGAAGCCGACGATTCGATGCGGGTGCTGCGCAAAGAGGACATTTTGCGCACGGTGAAGACGCTGTGCGAACTCAAGGACGGCCGCGGCAACATCGACGACATTGATAATCTGGGTAACCGGCGGGTGCGCTCCGTGGGCGAGCTGATGGAGAACCAGTACCGTATCGGTCTGCTGCGCATGGAACGTGCGATCCGGGAGCGCATGGGCAGTGTCGACATTGATACCGTGATGCCGCATGACCTGATCAACGCCAAACCTGCCGCCGCCGCTGTGCGCGAGTTTTTTGGTTCGTCGCAGCTCTCCCAATTCATGGATCAGACCAATCCGCTTTCCGAGGTAACCCACAAGCGCCGTCTCTCCGCGCTCGGCCCTGGCGGGCTCACGAGAGAGCGCGCGGGTTTCGAGGTGCGCGATGTGCATCCGACGCATTACGGCCGCATCTGCCCGATTGAGACGCCGGAAGGCCCCAATATTGGCCTGATCAATTCGCTCGCCACCTATGCGCGGGTCAATAAATACGGCTTCATCGAGACACCGTATCGCCTCGTCGAGGGGGGGTGTATCCAGGACGGCTGGAAATATCTCTCCGCAATGGAGGAGGAGAAGCTAACGGTTGCGCAGGCGGACGCCCCTATGGACGCGTCGGGTCGGCTTACCCAGGAGCTGGTCTCGGTCCGTCGGCAGGGGGATTTCCGACTTGTGCGACCGGATGAAGTGACAGCTATCGACGTTTCGCCGAAGCAGCTTGTCTCTGTTGCGGCGGCATTGATTCCCTTCCTGGAGAACGACGATGCCAACCGGGCGCTGATGGGGTCGAACATGCAGCGCCAGGCGGTGCCGCTGATCCAGGCCGAGGCGCCGCTGGTCGGCACCGGCATGGAGGCAGCGGTGGCGCGTGACTCAGGTGCGACGATTGTCGCTCGGCGGGTCGGGGTGGTGGATCAAATCGACGGGGCGCGCATTGTCGTGCGGGCGACCAACGAGGACGGTACCACCAAGGCTGTGGACATCTATCGGCTGCGCAAGTTCATGCGTTCCAACCAGTCCACGTGCATCAATCAGCGCCCGTTGGTGCGAGTCGGCGACCGCGTTTCCGAGGGTGATATCATCGCCGACGGGCCGTCGACGGAACTGGGTGACTTGGCACTCGGCCGCAATGTGCTGTGCGCCTTCATGCCCTGGAACGGCTATAATTTCGAGGACTCAATCCTGATCTCGGAGCGCATCGCGCGCGATGACGTGTTCACCTCGATCCATATCGAGGAGTTCGAAGTCATGGCGAGGGACACCAAACTCGGCCAGGAGGAGATCACCCGCGATATTCCGAATGTCGGGGAGGAGGCGCTTCGCAACCTGGACGAGGCTGGCATTGTCTATGTCGGTGCGGAGGTGAATCCCGGCGATATTCTGGTCGGCAAGGTGACTCCGAAGGGTGAGAGCCCGATGACGCCGGAAGAGAAGCTCCTGCGGGCGATCTTCGGCGAGAAGGCATCTGACGTTCGCGACACGTCACTGCGCCTTCCGCCGGGTGTATCGGGGACGATCGTCGACGTCCGCGTCTTCAGCCGCCGCGGCGTCGACAAGGACGAGCGCGCCATGGCGATTGAGCGGGCCGAAATCGAGCGTCTCGCCAAGGACCGCGATGATGAGCGTGCGATCGAGGAGCGCTCCTTTCTGAACCGGCTGCGGGAGTTGCTGCTGGGACACAAGGCAGCGGGCGGCTTCAAGGGGATCAAGTCCGGAACAGTCCTGAGCGATGCGGTGCTCGCCGACCATCCTCGCGGGGCGTGGCGTAACATCGCCGTTCAGGACGACGCCGTCATGGCGGAGATCGAGACCCTGAAGCGTGAGTTCGATGCAACCGTGGCGCGCCTGCAGGCGCGTTTCGACTCCAAGGTGGACAAGCTCCAGCGCGGTGACGAGTTGCCGCCTGGCGTGATGAAAATGGTGAAGGTGTTTGTCGCGGTGAAGCGCAAGCTGCAGCCCGGCGACAAAATGGCGGGGCGGCATGGCAACAAGGGGGTTGTCTCGCGTGTCGTCCCGATCGAGGACATGCCATTCCTGGACGATGGCACCCCGGTTGACCTGGTCCTCAACCCTTTGGGTGTGCCGAGCCGAATGAATGTCGGACAGATCCTCGAGACGCACCTCGGCTGGGCATGTGCGGCTCTCGGTCGGCAGGTCGGGGAAGTCGTCGAGACCTACCGTCGGACTGGCGCCGGGATCGAGAAGGTACGCGACAAACTCCGCGATATCTACAGCGAGCCGGTATATGAGGCGCAACTCGCGCGCCTGCCGGACAGCGAAGTGGCTGAGATGGCCGAGACGTTGCGCCGCGGAGTGCCAATCGCAACGCCGGTGTTCGACGGCGCGAGGATGTCGGATATCGAAGGCATGCTCCGCTTGGCCGGGCTGGACCCGTCGGGTCAGGTGACGTTGGTCGATGGTCGAACCGGCGAGCCGTTCGAACGCAAGGTTACCGTCGGGTACATCTACATGCTCAAGCTGCATCATCTGGTCGACGATAAGATCCATGCGCGTTCGATCGGACCTTATAGCCTGGTGACGCAGCAGCCGCTGGGCGGCAAGGCGCAGTTCGGCGGCCAGCGCTTCGGCGAGATGGAAGTTTGGGCGTTGGAGGCCTACGGGGCGGCGTACACGCTCCAGGAGATGCTGACCGTCAAGTCGGACGACGTCTCCGGGCGCACCAAGGTCTACGAGGCGATTGTGCGCGACCAGGACACGTTCGAGGCCGGTATTCCCGAAAGCTTCAACGTGCTGGTGAAGGAACTGAAATCGCTGGGCTTGAACGTCGAGTTGGACAATCGCCCCGCGTTGGCAGGCTGATCCGGCACGGCTTTGTCCAGACATCGACATGCGGAGGCGGTTGGGGTGAGTCGCGGCGGACGTTTGCTTCCGCATCCAGCCAATGCCCAGCCTGGCGGAGATTATTTGCTTAGGACGGACGCGCGACGCCGACCAACTGAAGCCCGGCGCGCGCCCGGAGCAGGAGTGAGCGAAGCATGAACGAACTCATGAAGATACTTGGTCAGACGGGTCAGGCGATGACCTTCGACCAGATCAAGATTCAGATCGCCTCACCGGAGCAAATCCGATCCTGGTCCTACGGCGAAATCAAGAAGCCGGAGACGATCAACTACCGGACGTTCAAGCCCGAGCGTGACGGCCTTTTTTGTGCCCGCATATTCGGCCCGGTGAAAGATTATGAGTGCCTGTGCGGCAAATACAAGCGGATGAAATTCCGCGGTATTATCTGCGAAAAATGCGGCGTCGAAGTCACGCTGGCGAAAGTCCGGCGCGAGCGTATGGGCCATATTGAGTTGGCCTCGCCGGTGGCCCATATCTGGTTTCTGAAATCGCTTCCGAGTCGTATCGGACTCATGGTCGATCTCACTCTCAAGGAGCTAGAAAAAGTCCTATATTTTGAGAGCTACGTAGTTCTCGAGCCTGGGCTAACCGACCTCAAGCTCCATCAACTTTTGACCGAGGAGCAGCTAGCGGCAAAGCAGGACGAGTTCGGGGAAGATGCGTTCCGCGGCTCGATCGGGGCAGAGGCGATCAAGCATATTCTGAGCTCGATCAACATCGATGAAGAGAAGGTCAAGCTCCGCGGCGACCTAAAGGAGACGACTAGCGAAGCGAAGCGCAAGAAGCTCGTTAAGCGACTAAAGCTGGTCGAGGCATTTGCGGAGTCCGGCGCACGCCCTGCCTGGATGATCCTCGATGTCGTGCCTGTGATACCGCCCGAGCTGCGCCCGCTCGTTCCGCTCGATGGCGGTCGGTTTGCGACCTCCGACCTGAATGATCTTTATCGGCGAGTCATCAATCGCAACAACAGACTGAAGCGCCTGATCGAGCTTCGTGCGCCCGATATCATCGTGCGCAACGAGAAGCGCATGCTGCAGGAATCGGTCGACGCATTGTTCGACAACGGCCGGCGTGGAAGGCCAATTGCGGGTGCCAACAAGCGACCGCTGAAGTCACTGTCGGACATGCTCAAAGGGAAGCAGGGGCGCTTCCGCCAGAACCTCCTCGGCAAGCGCGTCGACTATTCGGGCCGCTCAGTCATCGTTGTCGGACCCGAGTTGAAACTGCATCAATGTGGGCTGCCAAAGAAAATGGCGCTCGAGCTGTTCAAGCCGTTCATCTATTCCAAGCTCGAAAAGTACGGCCATGCCACGACGATCAAGGCGGCAAAGCGCATGGTCGAAAAGGAGCGCCCGGAGGTCTGGGACATCCTCGAGGAGGTTATTCGCGAGCATCCAGTCCTGCTCAATCGGGCTCCGACGCTGCATCGGCTTGGCATCCAGGCCTTTGAGCCGGTTCTGATCGAGGGCAAGGCGATACAGCTGCATCCGCTGGTCTGCACTGCGTTCAACGCCGATTTCGATGGCGACCAGATGGCCGTGCACGTCCCATTGAGCTTCGAGGCCCAGCTGGAAGCGCGCGTGCTCATGATGTCTACCAACAATATCCTGAGTCCGGCGAACGGTAAGCCCATCATTGTCCCGAGCCAAGACATAGTGCTCGGCCTCTATTATCTGGCTCTGGAAACACCGAAATTCATCGAGACTCGCGATGAGAAGGCCCCGAGCTTCGGTACTATCGGTGAGATCGAACACGCTCTGGCGGCGAAGGCAATCACCCTGCATGATAAAATTCGTGCCCGCATTGAGGAAGTTGGTGCGGACGGGGCGAGAGAACGCAAGGTCGTCGTGACAACCGCTGGCCGGATGATGATTGGGCAGATCCTGCCATCTCATCCGCAGGTGCCGTTCGCGCTCGTCAATCGGCAACTGACAAAGAAAACGATCTCGGACGTGATCGATGTTGTGTACCGAAATTGCGGCCAAAAAGAGTGTGTAATCTTCGCCGACCGGCTGATGGGCTTAGGTTTCGGCCAAGCTTGCAAGGCGGGCATTTCCTTCGGCAAGGATGATCTCATTATTCCGCTCGAGAAGCAGGAGCTGATCGTTCGGACCGAGGGGGAAGTGAAGGAATTCGAGCAGCAGTATCAGGATGGCCTGATCACTGCCGGGGAGCGCTACAACAAGGTCGTCGACGCCTGGTCACGCTGCACCGACGCGGTGGCTGGAGCGATGATGAAAGAGATTAGCAAGCAGGACAGCAATCGCCCAACGAACTCGGTCTGGATGATGAGTCATTCAGGGGCGCGCGGTTCGCCAGCGCAGATGCGCCAACTCGCGGGCATGCGGGGCTTGATGGCTAAGCCGTCGGGCGAGATCATTGAGCAGCCGATCAAGGCTAACTTCAAGGAAGGGCTATCGGTTCTCGAATATTTCAACTCAACGCACGGTGCGCGCAAGGGCTTGGCGGACACTGCGCTCAAGACTGCGAACTCGGGCTATTTGACCCGTCGTTTGGTGGATGTCGCGCAGGACTGCATCATCGTCGAGGATGATTGCGGGACAGAGCGTGGACTGACCGTGCGGGCGGTGATGGACGGGGGCGAAGTTGTCGCGAGCCTAGCCGAGCGAATCCTCGGGCGGACGACAGCCGTTGACGTGCTTGACCCGGTTACCGGCGAGGTGATCGTCGACCGCAGCACGCTGATCGACGAGGACACCGCCGACCGTATCGAGAAGTCGGGCGTTGAGGAGGTAAAGATCCGCTCGGTACTGACGTGCGAGTCGCCGGTCGGCGTATGTGGCCATTGCTATGGACGTGACTTGGCGCGGGGAACGCCCGTCAATGTCGGTGAAGCAGTTGGTGTGATCGCAGCGCAGTCGATCGGCGAACCGGGCACGCAGCTGACGATGCGCACATTCCACATTGGCGGTGCAGCGCAGCGGGGCGCGGAACAGTCGAGCGTCGAGGCCAGCCACGACGGTACTGTTGTCGTTCGCAATCGTAACGTGGTGCTGAACAGCCAGAATGTGCCTGTCGTGATGTCGCGAAACTGCGAGATCGTGCTGTCCGACGATAGGCAACGGGAGCGCGCTCGCTTCCGCGTGCCTTATGGCGCACGGCTGCTAGTCGATGAGGGCATGCAGGTAGCGCGCGGCTGGAAGCTGGCCGAATGGGACCCGTACACGCTACCGATCATCACCGAAAGCGACGGTAGGGTTGAGTATCTCGACCTCATTGACGGGATTACCTTGGTTGAACGAACGGACGAGGTGACTGGCCTCAGTTCGCGCGTGGTTGTTGACTACAAGCAAGGGGCGCGTGGCGCCGACCTTCGGCCGCGCTTGCAGTTGCGGGACAGCAAGGGCGAGGTTGTTCGGTTGGCCAATGGCAACGACGCGCGGTACTTTCTGGCGCCTGATTCCATTCTTTCAATCGAGAATGGCGCGGAGGTGCATGCGGGGGATGTGCTTGCACGAATTCCGCGCGAGGGCAGCAAGACGCGTGATATCACCGGTGGCCTTCCGCGCGTCGCAGAGTTGTTCGAAGCGCGGCGACCGAAAGACCACGCGGTCATCGCCGAGGCCGACGGGCGGGTGGAGTTTGGTAAGGACTACAAAGCCAAGCGACGCGTGATTGTCAAGAACGACGAGACGGGAGAGGAGGTCGAATATCTCATTCCGAAGGGCAAGCATGTATCCGTCCAAGAAGGTGACTTCGTGCGCCGTGGTGATCCGCTCGTCGATGGTCCCCGTGTGCCGCACGATATTTTGCGAGTGCTCGGGGTCGAAGCGCTATCAGACTACCTCGTTAACGAGATTCAGGATGTGTACCGGTTGCAGGGCGTGAAGATCAACGACAAGCACATTGAGGTCATCGTTCGGCAGATGCTGCAGAAGGTAGAGATCCAGGATCCTGGCGAGACGACCTTCCTAGTTG
Source organism: Pseudomonadota bacterium (assembly GCA_021815825.1). GTDB lineage: Bacteria > Pseudomonadota > Alphaproteobacteria > Acetobacterales > Acetobacteraceae > JAJZVV01. The sequence goes on along the minus strand of JAKAZO010000024.1, from coordinate 968 downwards.
GCGAGCAGATTGACCGCATGGAGTTCGACGCGGAGAACATCAAGCGGGAACGGGCAGGGGAGCGCACGGCTACGGCGATGCCGGTGCTGCAGGGCATTACCAAGGCAAGTCTTCAGACGCACAGCTTCATTAGTGCCGCCTCGTTCCAGGAGACCACCCGGGTGCTTACCGAAGCGGCGACCGCCGGTAAGGAGGACAACCTCATGGGGCTGAAAGAGAATGTGATTGTCGGCCGGCTGATCCCGGCCGGTACCGGGAGTGTGATGAACCGGTTGCGTGCGATCGCTGCGGGACGCGATCAGCAGCGCCTGCCGGGCGATACGACGGCGGTTCCGGATGGTACGGTGGCGGCTGAGTAGAACAGCCGCGCCGTATTAGTCGTCGTGGCCCTCTTGGTGACCGCGCTCGCCGGGGGGGCGATCTACGTTCTTGTCCCGGGGCCGACCTTCCTGGCGTTGCTCAGCATCGGTGCGGTACAGGGCCGATGGGCGGCGGCACGCTTTGTCGCCGGCAACCTTGCCGGTGACATGCTCTGGAACGCGCTGGCGCTTATCGCTCTTGTCGGAGCGCGCCGCGTCGGGCCGGAGTTATTCGATATGCTTGGGCTAGCGTGCGGGCTCTATCTGTCGCATCTTGGCCTGCGCGCCTTGATTGAGCGGCAACCGTCCGACTCGGGTCTCTCGGCATCGCGGCCCCTGCTTCGTGGCCTCGTGTTTGGCTTGACGAATCCGAAGGGTTATCCGGTGGCCCTCGCCACGTTCACGGCGTTGCTCGCGGGTTCTAGCAAGCATTTTCTGGGCTTTGATGCTGTTCCAGCGCTGTTGGCCGCCGTGTGGTGTGGCATTGTGCTTGCAGATGTGGTCGTGGTTCTCGCGGCTGGCGCCCGGCCAACCCGCCGTTTCTATGGCAGACACGGGCGGTTTGTAAGCCGCCTGGTTGGGATACTGTTCATCAGCTTCGGTGTGCAT
>JAKAZO010000103.1 GCA_021815825.1 Pseudomonadota bacterium | reverse complement strand
CCAGGCGCTGCTGATCGGAATCCGTCAGCCGGTCCAGCGCGGCGCCGCGGAAGATGCGGCCGAAGCACACGCGCGCGCCGCCGCGCGTCGTCCAGCCGCCGAGATCGCGGACATTGCTGGCACCCTCGAGGTCCAGCGCACGCGGCAGCGCGCGCTCGGTATCGGCCTGCGTCTCGTCCATCATCGCTCCTCAGAAGACGCCGTAACGGCGGAAGGCCTCCTGCGGGTCCATGCCGCCTCTTATCGCCATGCGCACCTGGCTCTCCGCCGCCATGGCGTGCTCCGCGGCGTCGAGCACCGGCTCGATCAGCCGCCGTGGTATGCGCACCAGCCCGTCGCGATCGCCGAGCAGATAGTCCCCCGGGGCGATCATCACGTCGCCGATGCGGATATCCTCACCGATCGCGCTCGGCATCCAGTAGCCGACGACATCGCGCGGCGTGAAGAAGCGGCACCAGGTCTGAAAGCCAAGCCGCTGCAGATCGCCCACGTCGCGCGCCCCGCCATCCACCACGGCGCCCCGCAAACCTTTGTTCTTCAATGTTTCCGCCGACAGCTCGCCCATGTGCGCGACGACATGGTCGTGGGGCTGGGAGACCCAGACATGGTCCGCCGGCGCCCGCGAGAGCAAGCCGGTCCAGGCCAGCAGCGTATCCTCGGCGCTCGCCTCCGCCACCGGCCGCCCCTCGATGGTGAAGGCCGGGCCGGCCAGGGGCATCTCCGGGAGAATCGGGCGCAGGTCCGCGGGCAGCACGAAGTCCCTGAGGCCCTGCGCGCGCATGACGTCGTGGACGATGGCGCTGGTGCAGCGCGCCAGGCGGTCGCCGAGCGCCACGGTCACCGGCGCGGCCTCATGGCGACGCCTCCGCCGACGCGCGGCGCATGTGGGCGAACTCCACCACCTGCCGCCCGACAAGGGCGAGCTGCGCGCGCACCGCGGCGTCGGTGCAGCCGCCCGCGGCGTCGAACAAGGGCTGGGCGGAGTTGATCGCGGCGCCGAAGGGCGTCGGCCAGCCGCGGAGCGCGTGCACCACGCTCCGCATCGCGATGAGCGTCGTCCCGGTCGCCTGCCAGCCATGGGCGCAGACGATGCAGCCAACGGCGCGGCCCTCCAGATACGGCGTCGGCTCGTCGCGCAGCGCCTCGATATAGTCGAGGGCGTTCTTGATCATGCCCGACATCGAGCCGTGATAGCCGGGCGAGGCGACGATCAGCCCGTCGCAGCGGCGGACGAGCGCGACCAGATGCGCGGCCGGGCCGGGCAGGTCGATCACCGCCGGATCGTAGATCGGCAGTTTCAGCGCCTCGCCGCCGAGCAGCGTGGTCTCCGCCCCCGCCGCCCGCGCCGCGTCGAGCGCCACCTGCAGCGCCCGTTCGGTCGAGGACCCCGGCCGTGGGGTACCACCGAGACCGAGGATGAAGGGCCGGAAGATGCCGGTCATGCCGGCTCCGCCCCGTTCGCCGCGCGAAGGGTGAGCGCTTCGATTTCCGCCGCGTTCAGGCCGGCGTCGGCCAGAACCTCGGCCGTGTTCTCGCCCAGCCGCGGCGCCGGCCGGCGGATGCGGAACGGCGCGGCGCTGAAATTGACCGGGCGGCCCACCGTCCGGTAGCGCCCCTCGCTCGGGTGCTCGGCAAAGCCGAACAGGCCCACCGCGTCGAGGTGCGGATCCGCCGGCAGCTCGTCGAGCGAAAGAACCTTCATGCAGGGGATGCTCACCCGGTCGCAGAACGCCACCCATTCCGCGGTCGGGCGCCGCACCGCCTCCTCCTCGATCATGCCGTAGAGGATGTCGATATGCTGCACGCGCTCGGAAAGGGTCTCGAACCGGACGTCGCCCGCGAATTCGGTGCGGCCGGTGAAGGCGTAGAAATCGGCCCAGTTGCGGTCGGAATAGGGCAGGATGCAAGCGTAGCCATCGGCGGTGCGGTAGGGCTTGCGGCCGCGATTGAGCAGGCGGACGAAGCCGGCGCGCGAGAGCGGCGGGTCGAAGGCGGCGCCGGTCAGGTGCTCGACCAGGGTGAACTCCACCGCGGTCTCGAACATCGGCACCTCGATCTCCTGCCCGCCGCCGCCCCGCGCGCGCTGATAGAGTGCGGCGAGGACGGCGTAGGCGATGGCCTGGCCGGCGAGCTTGTCGCAGATCACCGTCGGCACATAGGCCGGCTCGCCATGCACGGCGGCGAACAACCCGGCGATGCCGGACCCGGCCTGGATCAGATCGTCATAGGCCGCCTTGTGCCCGTACGGACCGGCGGCCGAAAACCCGTAGGCGCCGCAATAGACGATGTCCGGCCGCAACGCGCGCGCACGCTCATAGCCGAAGCCGAGCCGGGCCATCGCCTGCGGGCGCAGATTATGCACCAGCACATCCGCCGTCGGGATCAGCCGCTCCAGCGCGGCACGCCCTTTCGGGTCTTTGAGATCAAGCACGACGCTGCGTTTGTTGCGATGAAGGTTGAGCACGGGGCCGGACATGCCATCATGGCGCGCCGGTTTGTACTGGCGCAGCAGATCCCCGTCCGGGCTTTCCACCTTGATGACGTCGGCGCCGAGGTCGGCGAGGATATGGGTGGCGAACGGCCCCATGATCACGGTGGTCAGATCGAGCACGCGCACCCCGGTGAGCGGGCCATCCGCGAAGGTCTCGGCCATCAGGCGCCGACCAGCATCGGCCAGAGCGCCGCGCCGCCGGCGGCACAGACCTCGCGCCCGATCCGCTCCTGCCACAGCGCCTCGTGGCCGAACTCATCGCGCCACGACCATAGCCGCCGGGTCGCGAAGTGCAGCGGATGCTCCTGGGTGAAACCCATGGCGCCATGCACCTGATGCGCGGCCTCGGCCACGGCGCCCGCGGCCTCGCCGGCGCGCGCCTTGGCGACCGCGACGGCGAAGCCGAACCGCGCCGAGCCCCACGCCTGCGCCGCGAAATCCGCCGCCGCCGCGGCGGCGGCATAGTGGCCGGCGGCGATGGCGAGCATGTGCTGCACCGCCTGGAACTTGCCGATCGGTCGGCCGAACTGCTTGCGCTCGTTGGCATAGGTCAGGCCGTAATCCAGGCAGCGCTCCATCGCCCCGACCATCTGCTGGGCGCGGGCCAGCGCGCCGAGTTCGAGCAGGCCGCCCTCGGCCAGCGCCGGCGCCTTGCGCACCGCGTCGGCGGCCAGGGCGACGCCATCGAGATCGAGCGTGGCGCGCGGCTCCAGCGCGAGATTGCGCCGCTGCGCATTCCCCGCCGGCGCCCGCCCCAGCAGGGCGAGATGCGCCGCGCCGCCGGCATCGCGAGCATGCACCAGCACGTGCCCCGCCTGCTCGCCCCAGGGCACGCGGTGCAAGCGCCCGCGCAGGCTGAAGCCGGTGCCGGCGCGTTCCAGCGCCAGGGTGTCGCTGACGTTGCAGGGGCCGAGCGTGATCGGACCCTCCGGCACCGCACCGCCGGCGGCGGCCCAGAGATGCGCGGCGAGCATGGTCTCGGCCAGTGGCAGCGGCACGGTGTGATAGCCGGCGCGACGCAGCAGCGTCATGCCGTCTGCGGCCGCCAATCCGGCCCCGCCCGCCTCCTCGGCCACCAGGGCCAGCGGCAGCCCGGCCGCCTCGACCGCCTGCCAGAGCGCCTCCGGCCAGTGGCCGGCATCGGCGTCGGCGAGGCGCTCGCGCGTGACGTGCTGGGCGAACAGCCGGTCCGCCTGGTCGAGAAGAATGCTGGAAATCTCGCTGCTCATCGCACTCTCCTCAGCGCAGGCCCAGACCGCGGGCGATCATGCCGCGGAGAATTTCGCGCGTGCCGCCGCGGATCGTGAACGAGGGCGCGTGCAGTTCGACATCGGCCAGCGCCGCAGCGAAGGCATCCTCGTCATCATCGACGCTCGGCTCGACGGCGACGATACGCCGCGCCACCTCCGGCAGGTCGCGCTCGAAATTGGTGCCGACATCCTTGACCAGTGCCGCCTCCACGCCTGGACTGCGGCCGTTCTCGATCATCCCCGCGATGGCGGTCGACATGCGGCGCAGCGCGGCGAGATGCGCCACCAGCCGGCCGATCTCCACCGCCTGCCGCTCGCCCGGCGCCTTGCCGACCCGGTCGATCAGCTCGGCGAGGAGCTGATAGTCCGAGAGGAACCGGTCCGGGCCGGAGCGCTCGAAGGCGAGTTCGGACGTGACCATCGACCAGCCCTGGCCCTCCTTGCCGACCATGCGGTCGTCGGCGACGAAATAATCGTTGAAAAACACTTCGTTGAACTCATGCCCGCCGGCGAGGTTGCGGATCGGCCGGACGGTGACGCCAGGCTGGCCGAGATCGACGATGAACTGGGTGAGCCCGCCATGGCGGTCCTCCCCGGCCTCGCCGGTGCGCACCAGGGCGATGAGGTAGTGCGCGCGATGGGCGCGCGAGGTCCAGATTTTCGCCCCGTTGATCAGCCACCCGCCCGTGGTGCGAGTGGCCCTGGTGCGCGTGGCGGCGAGGTCGGAGCCCGAATCGGGCTCGCTCATGCCGATGGCGAAAAAACATTCGCCGGCACAGATGCGCGGCAATATCTCGCGCTTCGCCGCCTCGCTGCCATGGCGCAGAATCTGCGGGCCGGACTGGCGGTCCGCCACCCAGTGCGCGCCACACGGAGCGCCGGCGGCGAGCATTTCCTCGGTGACGACGTAGCGGACCAGGAAGGACTGCGCATGGCCGCCGAACTCGCGCGGCCAGGTGACGCCGATGAAGCCGGCCGCGCCGGCGCGGCGGCTGAACTCGGGGTCGAAGGCGCTCCAGGAACCGCGCCCGGACAGGTGCCCCGCGGCCCGCTCCTCGGCCAGGAAAGCCCGCACGCGCCGGCGCATGTCCTCGGCCTCCGGCGGCAGCGTCACGGTATCGAACTGGAAGGCCTGCATTCGGTTTCCCCCATCGCTCTCGGCCGTGCCAGGATCGACCGAAAGCCCGCCGGCGGCAATCGGGGGCGACGGCAGAGCTACCGCGCGCGGCGCACGGCGTAGTCGGCGGCGTCGAGCATCGCCTGGCGCAACGGCGAGGACGGGAACAGACCCAGCGCCGCCTTGGCAGCGGCGGCAAACTCCCGCGCCCGCGCGATCGTCGTCTCGATGGCACGATGGGCGCGGATCAGCCGGAACGCCTGCGCCAGATCCGCCTCGGACTGTTCGCCGGCCGCGATCGTGCGCTGCCAGAAGGCGCGCTCCGCCGCGTCGCCGGCGGCGTAGGCGAGCAGCACCGGCAGGGTGGTCTTGCCCTCGCGGAAATCGTCGCCGACGGTCTTGCCGAGGGTCGCCTGGTCGGCGGCATAGTCGAGCGCGTCGTCGACGAGCTGAAACGCGATGCCGAGCTTGAGGCCGTATTCGGCCAGCGCCTCCTCCGCCGCCGGCTCCCGCCCCGCCACCACGGCGCCGACCTGGCAGGCGGCGGCGAACAGCGCTGCGGTCTTGCCGGTCACCACATCGAGATAGCGCGCCTCGGAAGTGTCGAGATCGTTCTGCGTCGCCAGCTGCAGCACTTCGCCCTCGGCGATGGTGGCGGCGGCGCGGGAGAGGATCTCCAGCACCCGCAGCGAGCCGTCGGCGACCATGAGCTGGAAGGCGCGGGCGAACAGGAAATCGCCCACCAGCACGGAGGCCTGGTTGCCGAACACCGCATTGGCGCTGGCCAGGCCCCGGCGCAGCTGGCTTTCGTCCACCACGTCGTCGTGCAGCAGCGTGGCGCTGTGGATGAACTCCACGCAGGCGGCGAGCCGGACGTGGCGCAGCCCGTCGCCGCCCGTGGCGGCGTCCGGATAGCCGCACAGCCGCGCCGCGGCGAGGGTGAGCAGCGGGCGCAGCCGCTTGCCGCCGGCGGCGACGAGATGGGCCGCGAGGCGCGGGATCAGCTCCACCGGGCTGGCCATGCGCTCCACGATCGTGCGGTTGCAGGCGGCGAGGTCCGGCCCGACAAGCCCGGCCAGGGTGCCCAGCGAATCCTCCTCCGCGCCGCGATTCGGCGGCAGCGGATCGGAAACACGGGCCGAGCCCGACTCGGCGAGGCCGACCGGCACAGAACTGCCAAACGCGGGCAAAAGCCTCTCCCGGGGGTAGAAACATCGCCGACGCCGCGGAATCTCATTGCGCGTCGCGCGCCGGCACCATATCGGCGCGGTCCAACCAGGGTCAAGCTGAGGCGGGACGATGCCAGGCCAGACGACGTCGCACAGGCTCAAGCCGCCGCCGGAGCGGCTCTATGGCCGCCAGACCGGGCACGCGCTGCGGCCGCGCCAGGAGCGGCTGCTGGCCGAGACCCTGCCCAGGCTGCGGGTCGATCTCTCCGCGCCGCTCGCCCCGCTGGCGGGCTGCGTGGAGCTCTGGCTGGAGGTGGGCGCCGGCGGCGGCGAGCATGCCCGCGCGCTCGCCGCCACCCATCCCGCGGCGGGGATCATCGCCTGCGAGGTGTTCCGCAACGGGCTGTGCTCGTTGCTCGCGCCCCTGGTGGCCGAGGGCGCCGAGGCGACGGGGGCGCTGCCGGCCAATCTGCGCGTCTGGGACGAGGATGCGCGGGTGCTGCTGCGGGCCCTGCCCGACTCCGCGCTCGACCGGCTGTATCTGATGTTCCCCGATCCCTGGCCGAAGGTGCGCCACGCCAAGCGCCGCTTCGTGCATCCGCAGCTGCTGCCGCTGCTCGCGCGGGTGCTGAAGCCAGGGGCGGAGTGGCGGCTGGCCAGCGACGACCCGACCTATCAGGGCTGGGTCGAGCAGGTGATGCAGGACCAGTCCCTGTTCGCGCCGGCGCTGGACACACCTGACCGCCCGGCCGGCTGGCCGCCGACGCGCTACGAGGCCAAGGCGCTGCGGGCCGGCCGCCGCCCGCGCTACTGGGTGTTCACACGGCGGCCGTGACCGGCCTCAGAGGAGCTGGCAGGCCTCGTCGAAATCGAGCCGCGGGCTGCGGGCGAACAGGCCCGACGAGTCGCCATGGCCGAGATTGACCAGGAAATTGCTCTTCCAGCCCCAGGCGGCGAGGAATTCCGCATCCACCTTGGCCTTGTCGAAGCCGGACATCGGGCCGCAATCCAGCCCGAGCGCGCGCGCCGCCAGGATCAGGTAGCCGCCCTGCAGCGTGCCGTTGCGGAACGCCGTCTCCTGCGCCAGCGCCTCGTTGCCGGCGAACCAGGCGCGGGCATCGGCATGCGGAAAGAGACGCGGCAGCAGATCAAAGAAGCGCGGGTCGTAGGCGACGATCACCGTCACCGGCGCGGCCATGGTCTTTTCGGTATTGCCGGCCGAAAGCGCCGGCCGCAGCCGCTCCTTCGCCTCGCGCGTGCGCAGGAAGAGGAAGCGCGCCGGCGAGCAGTTGGCCGAGGTCGGCCCCATGCGCAGCAGCTCGTAGAGCGCGCGCAGCGTCTCGTCGCTGACCTCACGGTCGGTCCAGGCGTTCTGGGTGCGCGCGGTTCGGAACAGCAGGTCGAGCGCGCCTTCGTCAAGGGCAGGCGAATCCAACGGCATTGGCGGTGGCCTCAGGGCAGGAGATGAGAGCGGGCGCGGTGCCGATCAGGCCTCGACCTGCTCGACGGAGCGGACTTCGGGGATGTAGTGGCGCAGCATGTTCTCGACGCCGTGCTTGAGCGTGGCGCGCGAGGAGGGACAGCCGCTGCAGGCGCCCTGCATGTGCAGCTTCACCACGCCGTCACGGAAGCCACGGAACACGATGTCCCCGCCATCGCCGGCGACGGCCGGGCGCACCCGGGTATCGAGCAGCTCCTTGATCTGGGCGACGATCTCGGCATCCTCGCCGGCGACGTCCTCCGCCGCCTCGCTCGCCCCGCCCTCGACCGCCGGGCGGCCGGAGAGAAAATGCTCGACCAGCGCGCCGAGCACCTGCGGCTTCAGCGACTGCCAGGCAACGGCATCGGTCTTGGTGACGGTGACGAAATCGGCACCGAAAAAGACGCGCGCCACCCCCGGCAGGGCGAACAGCGCTGCCGCGAGCGGGCTCGCCGCGGCGCTGTCCGGACCGGCGAAGTCGGCGGTTCCGGAAGGCATGACGCTGCAGCCAGGGAGGAACTTCAGCGTCGCCGGATTCGGTGTGGATTCGGTCTCGATGAACATGATCGCCTGCTCAGAGTTCCGGGGACGGACCGGAGCGGCAAAGGGGACCGCGCCAGTCCAGATGACACCGGCTACATCGTCCCTTGGCGCCGGAAAGGCAAGCCCCTGCGTGCATAACTGTCCCACGCCGGCATCGGCGGGGCTCAGGTCTTGGCCCGACCGCCGTTGGCCCGACCGCCGTTGCCCGGACTGGCGTTGGCCGGACTGGCGTTGGCCGGACTGGCGTTGGCCGGATCCGTCGTTGGGGCGGCTGCTGCGGGCGGCGGCGCGGGCGGCGCCGCTGCGGAAGCGGCGGCGGCGGCGGCGCGGGCCAGCTGCGCCTGCAGCGCCGAGATCTCGGCCCGCAGCGCCGCCACCTCCGCCTCCGCCTCGGTCGCGGGTTCGCCGCCGGCC
>JAKAZO010000102.1 GCA_021815825.1 Pseudomonadota bacterium | reverse complement strand
CCGGGAACGACGCCACCGCGGCCGTCACCGCCCGGGCGGCGGCCGAAGGAGCCAGGGCCGTCGTCGTGTCGGCCGCCATCGAGGCCGAGGTGAGCCAGTTGCCCGAAGCCGACCGGCGCGAGTTCCTCGACGGGCTCGGCCTCGCCGACTCAGGGCTCGACCGGGTGATAAGCGCCGGCTACGGCCTGCTCGGCCTGATCACGTTCTTTACCGTCGGGCCGAAGGAAACCCGCGCCTGGACGATCACCGCCGGCACGCGCGCGCCACAGGCCGCCGGCGCGATCCATGGCGATTTCGAGCGCGGCTTCATCGCCGCGGAGACCATCGCCTATGACGACTACATCGCCGGCAAGGGCGAGGCGGGCGCGCGCGAGGCCGGCAAGCTCCGCATCGAGGGCCGCGACTACGTCGTCCGGGACGGCGACGTGATGCTGTTCCGCTTCAACGTTTAGACCAGAATTCGCTGGGCCCGAGGCTCGCCGCAGCGCCGCGCTCGGGCGCCGGCGCCCCTTTGGCTCAGAATGGAATATCGTCGTCGAGATCGCCCCCGGCCGGCGGCTCCCAGCTCTGCCCGCCGGCGCGGCCGGGCGACGCGCGCTCGGAGGAGGCACGATCGGCGGGCCGTCCCCCCGCGCCCCGCTCGCGGGGCGCGGCGCCCTCGGCGCCGCCTTCCGCCGCGCGATCGAGCAGAACGAGTTCACCCCGGAAGCGGCCGATGACGATTTCGGTGGTGTATTTCTCCTGCCCGGACTGGTCCGTCCATTTCCGCGTCTGCAGTGCGCCCTCGGCGTAGACCTTGCTGCCCTTGCGCAGATAGCGCTCCGCAACCTCGGCGATGCGGTCGTTGAAGATCACGACGCGGTGCCACTCGGTGCGCTCCTTGCGCTCGCCGCTCGCCCGATCGTTCCAGGTCTCGCTCGTGGCAAGGGAGAGCTGGACGATCTTGGTCCCGTCCTGCGTGTTGCGCACTTCGGGATCACGACCCAGATTCCCGATCAGAATCACCTTGTTCACGCTTCCGGCCATGGTCCGCTCACCTGATTGCTCTTGCTGATTGCGCTGGACGCGCATCCTAGAACTATGCCTGCTGCCGCGCCAACATGCCGCCTTGGGCGCGTGCGCCGCGACCCGGGGGCATCGGGCGGGGATCCCGGGCCGGGCCGGCTTGCAGGAACAGTTGCAGAACAGTATGTCCACCGACCGCATGCAGGGTGTCCCAGATGGCCGGCTTCATCGACGTGCGCGGCGCGCGCGAGCACAATCTCAAGAACATCGACGTCCGTCTTCCCCGCGACAAGCTCACCGTCATCACCGGCCTGTCCGGCTCCGGCAAATCCTCGCTCGCCTTCGATACGATCTATGCCGAGGGCCAGCGCCGCTACGTCGAGAGCCTGTCGGCCTACGCGCGTCAGTTCCTGGAGATCGCCGGCAAGCCGGATGTCGATCAGATCGACGGACTCTCACCCGCGATCTCGATCGAGCAGAAGACGACCAGCCACAATCCGCGCTCCACCGTCGGCACCGTCACCGAAATCCACGACTATATGCGCCTGCTCTGGGCGCGGGTCGGGGTGCCCCACTCGCCGGCAACGGGCCTGCCGATCGAGGCGCAGACCGTCAGCCAGATGGTCGATCGCGTCATGGCGATGCCGGAGGCGACGCGGCTGCTTCTCCTCGCCCCGGTCGTGCGCGACCGCAAGGGGGAATACCGCAAGGAACTGGCGGAGCTTCAGGCGCGCGGCTTCACGCGCGTGAAAGTGGACGGCAAGCTGAGTGAAATCGATCGGCTCCCGGCGCTGAACCGCAAGGTCAAGCACGATATCGACGTCGTCGTGGACCGGGTCGTGGTGCGTCCCGGCCTCGAACAGCGCCTCGCCGACAGTTTCGAGACCGCGCTCGGCCTGGCCGACGGCGTCGTCTACGCCGAGCATGCCGAGACCGGCGAGCGGACCGTGTTCTCGAGCCGCTTCGCCTGCCCGGTCAGCGGCTTCACCATCGAGGAGATCGAGCCGCGGCTGTTCAGCTTCAACAGCCCGCACGGCGCCTGCCCGGCCTGCAGCGGACTTGGAACCGAGGGGTTCTTCGACCCCGTCCTGGTCGTGCCCGATGAAAAGCTCAGCCTTGCCGAAGGCGCCGTGGCTCCGTGGCGCAGCGGGCAGACGCCGTTCTACGACCAGACCCTGCAAGCGCTCGCCCGGCATTATCGCGTCAGCGCGCGCACCGCCTGGAGCGAGCTTCCCGAGACCGTGCGCCAGGCCATCCTCGGCGGCTCGGGCGGCGAGCCGATCGCCATCACCTACAAGGATGGCGCGCGCAGCTATCAGATATCGAAGCCGTTCGAAGGCGTGATCCCGAATCTCGCCCGCCGCTGGGCGGAGACGGACAGCGCCTGGGTGCGCGAGGAGCTCGGCCGCTACCGCGCCGAGAAACCCTGCACGACCTGCCACGGCGCGCGCCTGAAGCCCGAGGCGCTGGCGGTGAAGATCGATGGGCGCAGCATCGCCGAGATCACGGAGCAATCGATCCGCGAGGCGCTGGGCTGGTTCGAATCGGTGCCGGGGCGGCTGACGCCGCAACGCCAGGAGATCGCGCGCCGCATCCTGCGTGAGATCGTCGACCGGCTCAGCTTCCTCGTCGATGTCGGGCTCGACTATCTCACCCTGGCGCGCGCCTCGGCGACGCTGTCCGGCGGCGAGGGCCAGCGCATCCGCCTCGCCAGCCAGATCGGCTCCGGCCTCACGGGCGTGCTCTACGTGCTCGACGAGCCCTCGATCGGGCTGCACCAGCGCGACAATGCCCGCCTTCTGGCCACGCTGCGCCGGCTGCAGCGGCTCGGCAACACGGTCCTCGTCGTCGAGCATGACGAGGACGCGATCCGTGCCGCCGATCACGTGATCGACATGGGCCCGGGCGCGGGCACGGCCGGCGGCACGGTGGTGGCGCAGGGGACGCCGGCGGAGGTGATGGCGAATCCGCGTTCGATCACCGGCGACTATCTCTCGGGGCGGCGGCAGATCGAGATCCCGCGCCAGCGGCGCCCGGCGCAGAAGCGCCACATGCTCCGGCTGGTCGGCGCGCGCGGCCATAATCTCAAGAGCGTCACGGCGGAATTCCCGCTCGGCCTGTTCACCTGCGTCACCGGGGTCTCCGGCGGCGGCAAGTCCACGCTGGTCGTCGACACGTTCTACAAGGCGCTGGCGCGACGGCTGATGGGCGCGGGCGGCGCGCCGGCGCCGTATGATCGTCTCGAAGGCATCGAGCATCTCGACAAGATCATCGATATCGACCAGTCCCCGATCGGCCGCACGCCGCGTTCCAATCCCGCGACCTACACGGACCTGTTCACGCCGGTGCGCGAATGGTTCGCCGAGCTGCCGGAGGCGCGGGCGCGCGGCTACAAGCCGGGGCGCTTCAGCTTCAACGTCAAGGGCGGGCGCTGCGAGGCATGCCAGGGCGACGGCGTGCTGAAGATCGAGATGCACTTCCTGCCGGACGTCTACGTCACCTGCGATACCTGCAAGGGGAAGCGCTACAACCGCGAAACGCTCGAGATCAAGTTCCGCGGCCATTCGATCTCCGATGTCCTGGACATGACCATCGACGAGGCGATGCCCTTCTTCGGTGCCGTTTCGCGCATCCAGGACCGGCTGCGCCTGCTGAGCGAGGTCGGGCTCGGCTATATCAAGCTCGGCCAGCCGGCGACGACGCTGTCCGGGGGCGAAGCCCAGCGCATCAAGCTGGCCAAGGAACTCTCCCGCCGCGCCACCGGGCGGACGCTCTACATCCTCGACGAGCCGACCACCGGCCTGCATTTCGAGGACGTCCGCAAACTGCTCGGAATCCTCCACGCGCTCGTCGATCTCGGCAACACGGTCGTGGTCATCGAGCACAATCTCGAGGTCATCAAGACCGCCGACTGGATCATCGATCTCGGCCCCGAGGGTGGTGACGGCGGTGGCCGCATCGTCGCCGCGGGGACGCCGGAGGCCGTCGCCGCGTCTGGCGAGGGCCACACCGGCCGCTTCCTCAGGCCGCTTCTGGAGGCGAGCCGCCCGGTCCGCCGGCGCCGCTGAGCGTCTCCAGCGGCCAGCGCGGGCGCGGCGCGGTTTCGAGCGGGTCGGCAAGGCCGAGGCGCAGCCGCTCGATCCCGGCCCAGGCGACCATCACCGCGTTGTCGGTGCACAGCCGCACCGGCGGCACCGCCAGCGTGAACCCCGCCGCCTGCGCCACGTCGGCCAGCGCGGCGCGGATCGCGCCGTTCGCCGCCACGCCGCCGGCCGCGACGGCAAGGCGCCGGCCGGCCGGCAGGGCGGGGTGGCGCGCGGCGAAGGCGGCGAGCGCGTGGCTCAAACGGTCCGCCAGCACCGCCACCACCGCGGCCTGGAACGAAGCCGCGAGATCGGCCGCCTCGTCGCGCGGCAACGCCCCGGGCGGGAACGCGGCGACGCGCTGGGCGAGGGCCGTCTTTAGCCCGGAGAAACTGAAATCGCAGCCGGCCCGTCCCAGCATCGGCCGCGGCAGGGGATAGCGCGCGGGGTCCCCAGCGGCGGCGAGGCGCTCCAGCGCGGGGCCGCCGGGCCAGGGCAGGCCGAGCAGCTTCGCCGCCTTGTCGAACGCCTCGCCGACCGCATCGTCCACGGTGCCGCCCAGCCGGTGATAGCGGCCGACCCCTTCCACCGCGACGCACTGGCAATGGCCGCCGGAGATCAGCAGCAGCAGATAGGGAAAGGCGACCGAAGCCGGCGCGGCGTCGCCGAGCAGTCCGGGCAGGCGTGCGGTCAGGGCATGGGCCTCGAGATGGTTGACGGCGACGAAGGGCAGGCCGCGGGCCAGCGCCGCACCCTTGGCGAAACCGCTGCCGACGATCAGCCCGCCGATCAGCCCCGGCCCGGCACTGGCCGCGACGGCGGCCAGATCGCTCCAGCGGAGCCCGGCCTCGCGCAGCACGGAGCCGACCATTTCGGGCAGATGGGCGAGATGCGCCCGGGCGGCGATCTCGGGCACGACGCCGCCGAAGCTTGCGTGCTCGGCGAGCTGGCTCAGCACCGCCTCGGCCAGGATCCGCCCGTCAGCGTCGAGGATCGCCGCGGCGGTCTCGTCGCACGAGGTTTCGATGCCCAGCACCGGGCCGGACGGATCGCGGGAGCGGTCTTGCATGCGCGGCGTCTTTCCTTTCCGTGCCGGCGATACTACGACGCGCCGATGGAACGCGCGCCCCCCCATCCCGGTTCGGTCAAGCCGCACGCACGCGATCTGCCGCTGCGTGTCGGCACCCGCGGCTCACCGCTGGCACGAACGCAGACCAGCGCCTTCCTGGCCGTGCTGCGCGGCTTCTGCCCCGTGCTGCGCAGCCTGGACGTGTTCGAGGAGCACGCCATCCGCACCACCGGCGATGCGGTGCAGGACCGGAGGCTCGCCGACATCGGCGGCAAGGGGCTGTTCGCCAAGGAAATCCACGAGGCCCTGGCCGATGGCCGGATCGACTTCGCGGTGCACAGCCTCAAGGACCTGGAGACCGTACTGCCGGACGGCATCGTGCTGGCCTGCACGCTCACCCGCGAGGACGCGCGGGACGCGCTGATCCTGCCCGCCGACGCCGCCGCGCCGGACCCGGCGGACCCGTTCGCGGCGCTGCCCACGGGGGCAAGGATCGGCACCGCCTCGGTGCGTCGCCAGGCGCAGCTGCTGCACCGGCGGCCGGACCTCGCCATCACCATGCTCCGTGGCAATGTCCAGACCCGGCTCGACCGGCTCGGCGAGGGACAGTGCGCGGCGACGCTGCTGGCGCTGGCCGGCCTGCGCCGGCTCGGCCTGGCGGAGCGGGCGAGCGTCGTCCTGGCGCCGGAGACCATGGTGCCGGCGGCCGGCCAGGGCATCGTCGGCGTCACGGTGCGCGCCGATGACATCGAGCTGCGCGAATTGCTTGCCGGCATCGAGGATGCCGAGGCGCGCGCCGTCGCCGCGGCGGAACGGGCGCTGCTCGGCAGTCTCGACGGCTCCTGCCGCACCCCGATCGGCGGCTACGCCCGCCTGCTGGCGGACGGCACGATCGACCTCATCGGGCTGGTCGCCCGCGCCGACGGCTCCTTCCTGCTCCGGCGCAGCCTGCGCGGACCGGCCGCTGATGCGGGCCGCATCGGTGCCGAGCTCGGCGCCAGCCTGCGCGCCGATAGCCCCGGCGACATCTTTGCCTGAGGCCGCCATGACCGGCGGCGGCGGCGCGGAGAGAATGGTCGATGGCGTGCTGATCACGCGGCCGCTGCCGGCCGCCGAGGAGACGGCGACACGGCTCGCGGCGCGCGGCTTCCGGCCGATCATCGCCCCGCTGCTCGAGATCCGCGCCGTGCCGGCCGACCTGCCGGCTTCGGACCAGTTGCAGGCGATCGTCGTCACCAGCGGTCACGCGGTCGCGGCTCTGCCGGAGGCCTATCGCGCACTGCCGCTGCTCGCCGTGGGCGATGCCACCGCGGCGCGCGCCCGTGCCGCCGGCCACGTGCGCGTGCTCAGCGCCGCCGCCGACGCCGCGGCGCTGGCCGCACTCGCCGGGCGCGCATGCGCTCCTGGCAGCGCCCCCTTGCTGCTGGCCGTCGGGCAGGACCAAGGCGCGGACGTCGCCGCCGATCTCGCCATGCGCGGCTTCGCCGTGATCCGCCGCGAGGTCTACGCCGCCGCCACCGTCGCCGCGCTGCCCGAGGCGGCGCGGCTGGCGCTGGGCGAACGCAGCGTCCACGCGGCGCTGTTCTTTTCTGCCGCCACCGCCCGGGGCTTCGTGCGGCTGTGCACCGAAGCCGGGCTCGCCGGCGGGTTGATCACGGTCGAGGCGTTGGCAATCAGCCCGCGAACCGCGGCGGCGCTTGCCCCCTTGCCCTTCCGGCGCGTCCGTGTCGCACTGCACCCAAACCAGGACGAGTTATTGGCCCTCCTCGCATGACCGACACTGAAGACCCGACGACGCCCCCCGCCCCGATGGCGCTGCCGCCCCCGGAGGCGGCTTCGACCGACACGGCGCCGCCCGAATCGCACGCGGCCGAGCCGCAGCGGCCAGCGACGCGCCGCTTCGATCCGCTGCCGCTGCTGTTCGGCCTCGGCGTCATCATTCTCCTCGTCGCCGTGGTCTATGTCTGGCTGCACCCGCTCGGCGGCCTGTTGGCCGGGCGCGCTCCGGCGCCGGCCGACGACCCTCGCCTCGTCGAGCTGACGCGCACCGTCCGGTCGCTGGACCAGCGGCTGGCTGCGCTCGAGCAGCGTCCATCGCCAGACCTGGCGTCGCTGCAGGCTCGGCTCGATGCGCTCGAACAGCAGGCGCGCGCGGCGCCCGCCGGCGGCACCGACACCACGGAACTCGGCAAGCGAATCGAGGCCGTCGCCCACCAGGCGGGCCAGATCGAGACCTCCGAGAATGATCTCGCGGCTCGGGTGGAAGCGCTCGGCACGGCGCTCAACCGCCGGCTGGACGCAACGGAGACGCGCCTTGGCGCGGCCGAGCACCTGGCGGCCCAGGCCGCCGAGCCACGCCAGGCTCCGGCGGCGGCGGAGCGCGCGCTGCGCCTCGCCCGCCTTGCCGTCGCCGGCGTGGCCCTGCAGGCGGGCGAACCGCTGGGCGAGATCGATGGCGCACCGCCCGCGCTCGCCCGGTTCGCGACCACACGACCGCCGACCGAGGCGACGCTGCGGCTCGGCTTCACCGCAGCGGCGCGCGCGGCCGAGGCGGTGAGCGCGCCGGAGACAGCGGGGCTTTCGTTCTGGCAGGCGATGCTGACGCGCCTGAAGGCGCTGGTCACGGTTCGCCGCGGCGACGAGGTCATCCTCGGTGACAGCACCGAGGCGGTGATCGCCCGCGCCCGTGTCGCGCTGGCGGCCGGCGATGTGCCCGGCACGGTCGCGACGATCGCCCATCTGGAAGGCAGGCCCGCCCAGGCCTTCGCGGCCTGGCGCGCCGACGCGGAGGCCCTGCTGGCTGCCCGCGCGGCGCTGGCCAGCCTGGCGCTGAGGGCCTGATGCGGCGCGTCCTGTTCGCCTTGCTCGCCGCCGTGCTGGCGGTCGGGCTGGCCTGGAAGGTCGCGACCCTGCCCGGGCACGTGGCCATCGAACTCGGCGGGGTCGGCATCGAAGCTCCGACCGCCGTGGCGGCGCTGGCGCTGCTGCTGCTGATCGCCGTCAGCTACGGGGTGCTGCGCCTGACCGGCATCCTGCTCACTCTGCCGCGACGGCTGCGGCGCTGGCGCGCCGGAGTGCGGCGGCGCCAGGGCGACGTGGCCGTGACCCGCGCCCTGGTGGCGCTCGCCGCCGGCGAGGCCGCTGGCGCCCGCCGGGAGAGCGCACGGGCGCGCCGCGCCCTTGGCGACACACCGCAGACCCTGCTGCTCGCCGCCCAGGCCGGCCGTCTCGCCGGCCGGGAGGATGAGGCGGACATGATTTTCCGCCTCCTCGCCACCCATCGCGACGCGCCTCTGCTCGGTCTGCGCGGCCTGCTGCAGATGGCGATGGCGCGGCGGGACTGGACTGAAGCCGCCGCGCTCGCCCGCCGTGCCGAAGCCGCCCATCCAGGCGCCGCCTGGCTCCGGGAGGAACGGGCGCGGCTGGCGGTGCGCACCGGCGACTGGAAGGAGGCGCT
>JAKAZO010000023.1:12535-39315 GCA_021815825.1 Pseudomonadota bacterium | reverse complement strand
AGCCGCCACGGTGACCGCCTCGGTGGCCGCCGCTGTGGGTAAGTGGCCCGCCTGCGCCAGACTCTCGGCGGTCGCTCCGGCAGGCCACTTACCCACAGCTCCTACACCACCAGGGGGGACACGACCGCTAGGCTTTGACGAAGCGACGCAACGCTGTCGTGCGCACCGTCATAGCCGCGCGGGGGCAACTCTTCGAACAGCCGCTGTGTCAAGCGCCGCTTGCGCCGCGGCAGCGCGGCTTCCTTCCCCAGGAACGGCTCCAGAACCGCGACGTACTTACCAACGTTCGGTGCTGGCTGTATGCCGTCGCACGCGACACAGACAGCGTCCGCACAACCTCCCTGATCGGTCATGGCTGCTCAAAAGGGCGCTCGACGTTGCCGATCGGGGCTACATCGATCATGCCTCCGCACCCTTCCTGGCCAGCAAGGGCCAACTGGAAGGGACAGGGGCCTCCTCATGGTGCTGCCTTGCGGTCCTCCGCCTGCCGCACGATCTCGATAGTACGCAGCAAGCTGCCGGGGTTGACGCTGATGGAGTCGATGCCCAGCCCGGTCAGGAATGCGGCGATCTCGGGATAGTTGGCCGGCGCCTCGCCGCAGATGCCGATTTTTCGGTGGTTGCGGTGCGCTCCAGCCACCGCGAGCCGTAGCATTTCGAGCATGCCCGGATCACGCTCGTCGAAATCGAACGCGACGATGTCGGAATCGCGATCGACACCGAGCGTCAGTTGCGTGAGGTCGTTCGATCCGATCGAGAAGCCGTCGAACACGGCCGCGAATGCATCGGCCTGAATGACGTTGTTGGGGATCTCGGACATGACATAGATTTCCAGCCCGTTTTCGCCGCGCCGCAGCCCGTGCCGGGCCATCTCCGCGAGGACGGTCTCGGCCTCCGCCACCCGGCGGCAGAACGGCACCATCACGACCAGGTTCGTGAGGCCCATGTCCTCGCGCACCCGGCGCAGGGCAGCGCATTCGAGCGCGAACCCCTCCGCGTACGCGGGGTGAGCGTAGCGCGCGGCGCCGCGGAAGCCGAGCATCGGGTTGGCCTCGCGCGGCTCGAATGCGGCGCCGCCGAGCAGCGCCGCGTATTCGTTGGTCTTGAAATCGGATAGCCGCACGATGACCGGGCGCGGGTAGAAGGCGGCCGCGATGGTGCCGACGCCTTCGGCGAGGGTGCGCACGAAAAACTCAACCGGGGATACATCAGCCCTGGCGCGCGTGGCGATGGCGGCACGGTCCTCGGCAGTGATCCGTTCGGGATGAATCAGCGCCATCGGGTGGATGCCGATGTGTTCGTTGATGATGAACTCCATCCGCGCCAGCCCCACGCCCGCGTTCGGCATCATCGCGCTGCGGAAAGCGAGATCGGGGTTGCCGAGATTGACCATGATCTCGGTCTTCGGCATCGCGAGCGCGGCGGCATCGATCCGTGCGATGTCGAACGCCAGGATGCCGGGATAGACCACGCCCGACTCGCCGCCGGCGCAGGACACGGTGACCGCGGCCCCGGTCGCGAGCGCGGTCGTTGCGTTCCCCGCGCCCACCACTGCCGGCACGCCGAGTTCGCGCGCCACGATGGCGGCATGGCAGGTGCGCCCGCCATGGTCGGTGACGATGGCGGCGGCGGTCTTCATCACCGGCTCCCAGTCTGGGCTGGTGGCGGCTGCGACCAGCACCTCCCCAGGACGGAAGGCGCCGAGATCGGCGATGCCGCCGATCACCCGCACCGTGCCGGTGGCGATCTTCTCGCCGACCGCGCGGCCTGTTACCAGCGGTTTGGCTTCGGCGCGCAGGCTGTAGGTCTCGAGCTCCCCCGGGCGACGGCGGGATGCGACCGTTTCGGGCCGCGCCTGCACGATGTAGAGCTTTCCGTCCACGGCATCCTTCGCCCATTCGATGTCCATTGGCTCGGAATGGCCGACGGCGGCGGAATAATGGTCCTCGATGCGGATCGCGGCATCGGCGAGGGTCATCACTTCCGCGGCGGTCAGGCAGTAGCGCGCTTGCATCTCCGGTGGCGTCGGGATGTCCCGCGTCGTCGCACCGGTGGCACCGCTGGCGAGCACCATCGTGAGCTGCTTGCGGCCCAGTTCGCGCCGCAGCACGGCGCGGTGGCCGGCCCGGAAGGTGGGCTTGTGCACATGGAACTCGTCGGGATCGACCTTGCCCTGCACCACGTTCTCGCCAAGCCCGTAGGAGCCGGTGATGAACACCACGTCGGGGAAGCCGGATTCGGTATCGAGCGTGAAGATCACCCCGCTCGACGCCGCATCGGAGCGCACCATCTTCATGACGCCGACCGACAGCGCGACTTTGAAATGATCGAAGCCGTTGTTGGCGCGATAGACGATGCCGCGGTCGGTGAACAGCGACGCGAAGCAGCGCCGGCAGGCCTCGAACAGATTTTCCGCGCCGGCGATGTTCAGGTAGCTCTCATGCTGGCCAGCGAAGCTCGCCGTCGGCAGATCCTCGGCGGTGGCAGAGCTGCGCGCCGCGACGGCGACCCCGGGCCCATATTCGCTTTCGAGCGCCGCGTAGGCCTCGGAGATCGCGGCGCGGAGCGTCGCAGTGCCGGTAGCACTATAGACGATGGCGCGCGCCGCGGCTGCGGCCTCCGCCAGTGCGGCAACGTCGGTAAAGTCCAACGGATCGAGCAGAGCATGCAGCCGGGGCCAGGCGCCAGCGTCGGTTAAGGCCTGACGATAGGCCGCGGCGGTGAGCGCAAAACCGTTCGGCACAAGCACCCCCGCCGCGCCCAGATGGCTGTACATCTCGCCCAGCGAAGCGTTCTTGCCCCCCACCTCGGCGACATCAGAGAGTCCGAGTGTCGCGAACCAACGGACGAGCGGGGACTTCGCGGACATTGTTTGCTCTCCCTTCGTCAGGCGGCGAGGCTATGCGCCGAACGCCTCGGCGGCCTTGATCTGCGTCAACCGGCAGAACGGTGGTCGCCGCCCTGGCCTCGCCTCGGCGCTCAGCGCGCGGCTACCCGCGGATGTCCGGCCCGCTCGCCGGAGCGACCCTGGTCAGCGAACAGCCCCAGCGCGCCAGGGAGGCCGCGAAGGAGCCAGTCACGGCGGGCCACGAAGTTTGCCAAGACCAGGCCCGCGCCCGACGGGACGGTCCGCAAGCGTCATTCCGGCGCCCTAGGGCTACCTCATATCCGCTCGGCCGGACCGTGCTTCAGAGTCATATCGTTGCAAAGCACGACCGTCCGACCTGATCGATCCATCAGGGCGGACCATGCTCTAGTCGAGCACGGCGGCGTGGGCCTCCGCCGTCACCGTCCGTGGCCGCCGCATCAGGAACACCAGCGGGAATGAAAGCAGGGTGGTGATCATCATGTACTGAAAATCATCGACATAGGCGATGATCGATGATTGGTAATTGACAGCGACGTTGAGCAGGGTGGCGCCGTGCGCCGTCATTGGGTCGAGAAAGTGCATCGCTACAGGATTCGACGTCAGCGCGCGATTGAATGGCGTCACCGCGCGCGCGATCTCGGCATGGTTGACCTGCTGCATCTCGGTCAGCAATGTCGAGGTCACGGAAATGCCGATCGCGCTGCCGACATTGCGCAACAGGCTGTAGATCGCGGTGCCGTCATTGCGCCGTGTCGCAGGCAGGGTGGCGAAGGACACCACCTGCACCGGTACGAACACGAACCCCAGCCCGATCCCCATGATCACCGTGACGACGATGATTTCGGTCTGCGACACGGCCGGTGTCCACTGCGTCATCCACCACAAGGTTGCCGAGATGAGGAGCACACCGCCGCCAATCAGCGGGCGCGGGTCCATGCGCGCCGTCAGCCGTCCGGCGGCCATCATTGCGAAGAGGGTGCCGATGCCACGCGGGGCCATCATCAGCCCTGCCGTATCCACGGGAAAATCGGCGAGATTCTGCAGATAGGGCGCCAGCAGAGCGGCGGAGGAGAGCAGAACCATGCCAATCGCGAACATCATGATGATGCCGGCGACGAAGTTGCGGTCCCGGAAGAGCACCGGTGGGATGAATGGATTGTCCGCCGTCGCCATGTGGACGAGAAACAGATAGGCACCAAGCCCGGCCAGTATCGCCTCGGTGATGATCTCGTACGAGCCAAACCAATCGAGCAGCTCGCCCCGGTCGAGCATCATCTGGAACGCGCCCAGCGCCAGCGCCAGGGCGAGGAAGCCGGTCCAGTCGAAGCGCAACGGCTGGCGTGGGCTGCGGGGCATGAACAGCGCCAGGCCAACCAGCGTCAGCGCGCCGAACGGCAGGTTGATGAAGAATACGTAGCGCCAGTCATAGGCCTGCGTCAGATAGCCACCCAGCGTCGGGCCGACGATGGGGCCGATCATCACGCCCATGCCCCACAACGCCATCGCCGCGCCGCGCCGCTCGGGCGGATAGATGTCCAGCATCGTCGCCTGCGACAGCGGCACCAAGGCGGCGCCGAAGAAGCCCTGCAACAGGCGGAAGGCCACCATCTGCTCGATCGACGCGGCGATACCACACAGCATCGAGGCAAAGGTGAAGCCGGCGACCGAGACGAGAAACACGTTCTTGCGCCCGAAGCGGTTGGCCAGCCAGCCGGAGGGCGCGGTCATGATCGCCGCGGCGATGACGTAGGAGGTCAGCACCCAGGTGATCTGATCGTATGTGGTCGAGAGGCTGCCCTGCATGTAGGGCAGCGCGACATTGGCGATGGTCGAATCGAGCGCCTGCATCAAGGTGCCGACCATCGCGCAGAGCGTGATGATGCCACGATGGCCCACAGTCGCAGGAGACCCGGAGGCGCTCGTCATGGCGCCGCGCTCACCAGCCGAGGAGTTCGCTGCGGAGGCTCGCCAAGGTTCGCCGGTGCCCGGTATCGATCGATACCTCGACGCTCATGCCCGCGGCCAGCGCGGGATCGCCCTCGTGGCGAACGATCTCGATGCGGACCGGAATGCGCTGTACCACCTTCACCCAGTTGCCGGAGGAATTCTCCGCCGGCAGCATTGAAAATTGCGATCCGGAAGCCGGGCTGAGGCTCGCGACCCGTCCGTCCCAGGTGCGTCCCGGATAGGTGTCGATCCACACCGTCACCGGGTCACCAGGCTTCACCCAGGTGAGGTCGGTCTCCTTGGCGAACGCGGTGACCCAGACATGGTCGGTGGCGACGAAGCCGAACGCCCCGGTGCCGGCGGCCAGGAACTGGCCGGGCTGCAATTTGGCGACATCGGTGACGATGCCGTCATAGGGGGCGCGGACCTCGGTGTGGCGCAACTGCCGCTCGGCTTCACGCAACTGCGCGAGAATCTGGCGGTAGTCGAAGGCGTCCTCGGGTGCGATGTCGGCGCTGCCGAGCTTGGCGAGCTGGACCTGTGCCTGCAGCTTCAGGCTGGCCAGCGTCTGCTGCGCAGCGGCTTCCTTGAAACGGGCATTGTCGTAGTCGAGCCGGGTAACACCGCCGCGGCTGACGAGCGCCGCATACCGCTCCAGATTGGCCTGGTCCAGGCGTAGCTGCTGCTCCTCAGCGGCGATGTCGCGCAGCATGCGCTGGTAGTCGGCCTTCATCGCGTTGATGGTCAGCACAATATCGCCGAGCCGGGCGCGGGCATTGTCGACCGCATACTGGAACGGTTCAGGATCGAGGCGGAACAGCACCTGGCCTTTGCGGACCCGCTGGTTCTCGATGACCTCGACTGACTGCACCACGCCGGAAACGTCGGTCGAGACGGGCAATTTATCGGCATCGGTGTAAGCGTCATTGGTGGTCGAGTAGCGCCCGCCATGAAGCCAGGCGCCAAGCGCGAGCGCCGCCACCACGACAATACCGCCGACCATCAGGACGGCGCGCAATACGCGGCGCGACAGGCGGCTCGCCGATCGGATATCGTTGCTGACGCGGGGTGCGGTGATCGCCGGGCTGAGTTGCGACATCAGGCGGCTTCCTCCGCAGCTCCCTCCGCGCTCTCGCAGGCCGCATCATCGCGACGGTTGCAACGCAGCGCGCCGCACAGTGTCGCCTTCATGCGCGCCAGCCCTTCGGTGATCACGGAAAGGGTCTCGGCATCGAAGCCGGTCGTCAGCAGCGTGATGAGCTCCGCCCGTTCGGCCTTGATCTTCTCGAGCAGCGGGGCGGCGCTCGGCAGCAGATGCAGCCGCCACACCCGGCGATCCTTCGGATCCGGCCGGCGTTCGACCAATCCTCGCTGCTCCAGCCGATCCACGAGGCGTGCCACGGTGATCGGTTCGACCTCGAGCAGCTCGGAGAGCTCCTTCTGCGACAGGCCGGGCTGACGCTCCAGGCGCAGCATGATGAACCACTGAGCCCGGGTCATGCCGAATTGACGCGCCCGCTTGTCCGCGGCAATGCGCAACAGGTGCGCCACGTCATGGAGATAGAGCATCACATCGTGGGTGAATTCGGGCATATTCGGCCTCCGTGTAGATAATAAGGAGCGTTATCGTCACGAGTCCATGGCATCTGCATGACAGTGGCGCATGGCTGGCTTGCTAACAGGGAACGAGGAGGAGTGATGCTCGCCTATGCCTATGTGATGATCGGTGGCGCCCTCGGCAGCGCCGCGCGCTACTGGCTGGCCAGCGTGGTCGCGGACTGGACGGGGCCGCGCTTTCCCTGGGGAACGCTGCTGATCAATGTGCTCGGCTCCTTCGTCATCGGCTGGTTCGGCGCGCTCAGCGCCGAGGGTGGGCGCATCATCGGCTCGCACGAGGCGCGCGCGCTGGTGATGGTCGGCATCTGCGGCGGTTTCACGACCTTCTCCTCCTTCAGCCTGCAGACGCTGGCCCTGATCGAAGAAGGCCAGCTCGGCTGGGCCGGCTTCTACGTTGCGGGTTCCGTCATGCTCTGTCTGCTCGGCGTTTGGGCCGGCACGGAGCTGGTGCGGGGATGACCGATGTCGTGGTCATCGGCGCCGGCGTCGCCGGGCTCGCCGCCGCCGGTGCGCTGCGCCGTCGTGGGGTTTCGGTGCGGGTGATCGAGGCTGGCAACCGATCCGGTGGCCGTGCCTGGACCAACACGCCGCCGGTACTGGGCGGGGTTCCGTTCGACCACGGCGCCGCCTGGCTCCACGCCGCGGAGGCCAATCCGCTCGTGCCCCTTGCGCATGCGGCGGCGATCCCGGTGCTCGACGCCGACGCGCGGCGTTCCCGCAATCTTCGCCTCGGCGGCCGCGCCGCGACCGCCGATGAGCTCGCGGCCTACCGCGCCGCATATGATGCGCTCACGGCCGCTGCCGCAGCGCGCGCCATGTCGGATGCGCCGGACACGACGCTCGCCGCCGCGCTTGCCGCGCCCGGTGCCGAACTCTGGGCGCCGACCGTCGCCGCCTGGGAAGGGGCGATCATCGCCGCGGCCGATGCCGACGCGCTGAGCCTTGCCGACTGGCACGCGAACGCGCTGCATGGGCGCAATCTCTCGGTTCCCGACGGGCTGGGAACCCTGGTCCGCGCCGTGCTCGAACCCGCAGCCGGCCCGGTGGCGCTGGCGACTCCGGCGAGGCGGATCCGCTGGCACGAGAAGGCGGGCGTTGTCGTCGAGACGCCGCGCGGAAGCCTGGCCGCGCGGGCCGCCATCGTCACCGTCTCGACCGGGGTACTGGCCGCTGGGGCGATCGGCTTCGACCCGCCCTTGCCTGCGCCGATCGAGGAGGCCATCGGCGCGCTGCCGATGGGGCTCTTGAGCAAGATCGCGCTGCGCGCCGCGGGCGCCGACCGGTTGGGACTGCCGGAGTCGGCCTCCGTCTTCGGCCAGGTGAGCGGGGAGGCACGCATGGTCTTCCACGCCTGGCCGTTCGGGCGCGATCACGTCATCGGCTTCATTGGCGGCCGCGGCGCCTGGGCGCTCGCCCGCGCCGGCGCCGTGGCGGCCGAAGACTTCGCCCGGGCGGAGCTGGCCGCGCTGCTCGGCCATCGCGCGGCCCGTGCCTTCGCGCCTGGCGCGGTCGTCACCGATTGGGGGACCGACCCGCAGTTTTTCGGCGCCTACTGCTATGCCCGGCCGGGTTGGGCGGCGGCGCGTCGCGCTCTGGCCGAGCCCCTCGGCAGCGGCAGGCTCATCTTCGCCGGAGAGGCGTGCCATTCCGCGTTCGGCGGCACCGTCGCCGGAGCGTTCCTCTCGGGCGTCGAAGCCGCCGGCGCGATCGCTCTCAGCTGAGGGCGTGGGCGCGATAGGCGGCGAGGGCGCTTTTTGCCCCGCTCACCGTCGCGGCGGACATGCTCTGCACCTGCACCAACGCCGCCTGCGCCTGCTGGCCGAGCCCGGCGATGGCGCCGTGCCCGGAAACAGCGCCGTGCGCGCCGGACGCCACCGCCGCGCTGGTCGCCGCCGAACCCGCGCCCCCGGTTGCCGCCGTCTTGGCGGCACCCAGGGTCGCGAGGCTCGACGCCGGCCCCTGGCCGGCCGTCGCGTTGGTATGGGCAGCACCGGAATGGCCTTGCGGCTTTTGCCGCGACCAAGCCGAAAGGACGTCGGCAACACCACTGGTTGTCGGGGGAGTCCAGGCCGCGTTTTGCGCCCAGCGATTGGGAATCGCACCACCGATGGTCATGCTCGCCTCCTTGCCAGCGCCGGTATGGCGGCGCCACGCGGGGGAAGCTTTGCATCCTTCGTGCCAACTGCGACGCCGCGGAATGCGGCCCGATCCCGCGATCAGGCCGCGGCGGCAGGCAGATCCTGCCGGGCGGATCCTGCCGGGCGGCAGGATCGCAGCACGGAGAGGGTGAGCAGGCCGGCCGCCAGCACGGGGCCGAGCGGCAGGCCCAGTCCGCGCCCGAGGAAAGGTAGCAGCCCAGCGAGCAGGAACATCGAGGCCAGCGCGCGCTGTTGCCGCGTCGTGCCGCCATGCCACAGCGCGGCGATGGCGATCAGCAACAGTGTGGCGTCGTAGAACAACGCCACCGGCACGGTCAGCAGGGTCCCCGCGGCCAGCGCCGCCGCCCGAGGCGCAGGGTCGCGCTCGTACCGCCACACCAGCCCGACCACCATCGCCGCGGCGAGGGCGGACGCCATCTGAGCCATCTCCGCCGTGTTCGCCTCCGCCCCGAGCACGCGCGCCGCGCCGAGGACGCTCACGAGGGCGCCAAAGCGGCAGGGAATCTCGGCGGCGAAGGCCGACGGCGCCCAAGCAGCGAGCGGCAGCCACGCTGCCCAGGTGGCGAGGCCGAAGGCGGCGAGGCTGAGCGCGAGCAGGCCCGTCACGCCGCATCCGGCGGCGATGACGGCGCGCCAATGCCCGCCGGCGAGCAGCGCCACCGGCACCAGCAGGCCGAAATGCGGCTTGACCGCGAGCGTGGCGAAGCACAGCCCGGCGAGCACAGGGCGGCGATCGACCACGGCGACACCGATCGCCAGCGCGGCGGCGATGAGCAAGCTGTTCTGGCCGAGGCCGAGCGCCCAGACGGTGAGCGGGAAGGCCCCCGTCACCACCGCGAGGGTGGCAAGGCGGATGCCGGTCAAACGGTGCAGAGCGGCCAGCAACAGGGCCAGTCCGGCGACGTCGAAAGCGATGAACGCGGCCAGGTAGGGCAGCCTGGCCAGCACCGAGCAGACCAGGAGGAATACCGGCGGATAGAAGAAGAACTCATAGGGCACGCCCGCGCCGGCGGCCCGCTGCTCGGCGATGGCGTGGGCGGCGAAGTCGTAGGCCAGCGGGGCCGTTCCGGCATCGGCGAGCGCGCCGGCGGCGTAGAAGCTGACAAAGTCCGTCGTGGTCGCCCCCTGCAATGGCACGATCCAGCCATGCGTACCGGCGATGGCAACGGCCAGGAGCAGTGCCTGGAGGGCCAGCAAGATGCGCAGGAGCAAAGGGCCCTGGCCGGCGAGGCCGGCGGATCGTGGCCCGAGGGCGGATGTGGCGGCGGACATGCAGGCTCCGGGAGGGATACGCCATGCCAGCACGCCGCGCTTGCGAAAGCGTCAACGCAGCGGATCAGACACCGCCATCGGCGCATTTCCATCGCCGTGCCGACATGGAAAGATCGCTGCGCTCGTGCGGCCGAACGCGTGGGAGGAGCCAACCATGGATGTCGCCGAAACCTCGCCGATCAGCGGCGCCCGCGCGGTGCCCGACAGCCGCGGGCTCAATCTGGTCCGCGCCGATCCCGCGCTGGCCGCTCTGACGCGCCTCTATCTCCCCGCAGATCTCGCCGCCCATCTCGAACCGCACCTCGAGCGGCTCGGCGCGCTGGCCGGTGGCCAGCTCGATGCGCTTGCCGCCACCGCCGACCGCAATCCGCCGGTGCTGCACCCGCGCGACCGCACCGGCGCGGACGAGCAGCGCATCGAGACACACCCCTCTTATCAGGCGATGGAGCGCCTCGCCTTCGCCGAATTCGGCCTCGCTGCCCTCTCGCATCGTGGCGGCGTGCTCGGCTGGCCGGCGCCGCTGCCGCCGGTGGCGAAATACCTGCTCACCTTCGTCTTCGTGCAGGCCGAGTTCGGCCTGATGTGCCCGGTCAGCATGACCGACAGCCTGACCCGCACGCTGCGCAAATTCGCCGATCCCGCCCTGGTCGCCCGCTATCTCCCCGGCCTGACCAGCCAGGATCTCGATTCGCTGCTCCAAGGGGCGATGTTCATGACCGAGCAGGGCGCTGGCTCGGATGTGGGCGCCACGGCGGTGCGCGCAGCGCCGGCGGCGGATGGCACCTGGCGCCTGTTCGGCGACAAGTGGTTCTGCTCGAACGCCGGCGCCGATCTGGCGATGGTGCTCGCCCGCGCCGACGGCGCACCGGCGGGGCTGCGCGGGGTTTCGCTGTTCCTGCTGCCGCGGCAACTGCCGGACGGCCGCGCCAACGCCTACCGGATCGTGCGGCTCAAGGACAAGCTCGGCACGCGCTCGATGGCCAGCGGCGAGATCCGCCTCGAGGGCGCGCACGCCTATCTTGTCGGCGACCTCGGTGCCGGCTTTCGCCAGATGGCGGACATGATCAACAACTCACGCCTGTCCAACGGCGTGCGCGCGGCGGGGCTGATGCGCCGGGCGCTGACGGAGGCGCTGTTCGTTGCCCACCGCCGGGTCGCCTTCGGCAAGCGGCTGATCGAACTGCCCTTGATGCGTCGCCAACTGGTGAAGATGCTGGTCGCGACGGAGCAGGCGCGCAGCATGATGTTCCAGGCCGCCGAGGCGCTGCGCCGCGCCGATGCCGGCGAGCCCGGCGCCTACGCCCTGACGCGCATCCTCACGCCGCTGTTCAAGTTCCGCGCCTGCCGCGATGCGCGCCGCGTCACCGGCGACGGCATGGAGGTGCGCGGTGGCGCCGGCTACATCGAGGAGTGGCCGGAGCCGCGCCTGGTGCGAGACGCGCATCTCGGCTCGATCTGGGAAGGCACCAGCAACATCGTCGCCCTCGACGTGCTGCGCGCGGCCCGCCGTGAGGGCGCGCTGGAGGCGCTGGCGGCGCATGTGCGGGCGCTCGCGGCCGAAGCCCCGCCGCTGCCCGATGCCGACGCGCTGCTGCGCCGGGCCCTGCAGCTCGCCGACGCGGCGCAGGCCGACCCGGCCCTGGCCCGGCAGGCCGCGTCGGCGCTCTATCATCTCGCCACCGCGAGCGCGCTGACCTGGGAGGCGGCGCGCTTGTCGGATCCGTCCCGCGCCGCCATCGCGCGTCTGGTGCTGCGCCATCGGTTGCTGCCACGCGACCCGCTCGACCCCGCCGACCCCGATGCCGGCGCCCTGGCGGCCCTGCTCCCGGACCCTGAAGCCGCCTGATCCAAGGAGATGTCCATGCCGCTCTCCCGCCGCTTCCTTCTCGGCACCGCCGCCGCCGCCCCATTCGCGCCGTGGCCGGCCGCGCGGGCCGCGGAGGCACCGATCCGCATCGGCGTGCTCACCGACCTTTCCGGCCCTTATCGCGACGACGCCGGCCCCGGCGCTGTGGCCTGCGCGCACCAGGCGGTCGCCGACTACAAGGCCGCCGGTGGCGCGCTCGCGGTCGAGATCGTCGCCGCCGATCACCAGCAGAAGCCGGACGTCGCCGCTGCGATCGCGCGCGAATGGTTCGACCGCGACGGCGTCGACATGATCACCGAGATCAACAACAGCGCGATCGCGCTGGCCTGCGACGCAGTGGCACGCGAAAAGGACAAGGTGCAGCTCAATACCGGCGCGGCTTCCTCCGACCTCACCGGCAAGCGCTGCAGCCCGAACCTCATCCACTGGACCTACGATACCTGGATGTGTGCGCACTCGATCGGCAGCGCGCTGGTAAAGACCGGTGGAGACAGCTGGTTCTTCATCAGCGCCGACTACACGTTCGGCCAGACGCTGCAGCGCGACACGGCGAATTTCGTCCGCCAATCCGGCGGCAAAGTAATCGGCACGGTGGCTTATCCGTTTCCCGGCACCAGCGATTTCTCGTCCTTTCTGCTGCAAGCCCAGGCTTCGGGGGCCAAGGTGGTGGCCTTCGCCAATGCCGGGCACGATCTGATCAATTGTGTGAAGCAGGCGCATGAATTCGGTCTCACCGCGAATGGCACGCGGCTCGCCGGCATGATCGTGTTCGTGACCGAGATCCACGCGCTCGGGCTCGACATCGCCCAGGGGCTGTCCCTTTGCGAGACCTATTACTGGGACCTCAACGACCGCACCCGCGCCCTTGCCCGCCGGGTCGGCCCGCATATGCCAGGCGGGGCGATGCCCAACATGATCCAGGCCGGGGTCTATTCGGCGGTGCTGAACTATCTCAAGGTCGCGAGCGCGCTCGGTGCGGCCGGGGCCAAGGCCTCCGGCCGAACGATGGTGGCGGCGATGAAGCACACGCCGACGGACGACGACGCGTTCGGCGCCGGGGTGATCCGCGCCGATGGGCGGAAGATCCACCCCGCCTATCTGTTCCGCGTGAAGTCCCCGGCGGAGAGCCGCAGCGCCTGGGATTGCTACGCGCTCACCGCCACAATCCCGGCGGACCAGGCATTCCGGCCGCTCGCGGAGGGCGGCTGCGCGCTCGTCACGGGGTGACGCAGCCTCAATCGCCGAGGGCGGCCTCGACGCGGCGGACCGCCTGCAGCGGCAGTGCGGCGCGGCCGACCACGCGCCCGCCGACACAGGCGAGCCAGAAGGCGCCCTCCGGTGGTGGCGGGCGCAGTTGCACGACGCGTGCCTCGGTGTCGAGCGCCACGGCCCTGTAGTGGCGCCAGCCGGCCGAAACCGGCCCCAGAATGCGAACGACGCGGGCGATGGGTTCGCCCGCGTCGTCCAGACCTATCCATTCGAGGGCCCGTGCCGCCCCCGCTTCCTCGATCGCCTGCCCCCGCATCCAGTGCAGACGCGGCTCCTGCATCAGACCTCCATCAGGCGCTCTTCGCCATGATCTCTTCGGCGATGTTGCGCGGCACCGGATCGTAGTGATGGAACTGCATCGTGAACGAGGCGCGCCCCTTGGTCATGCTCCTGAGATCGGAAATGTAGCCGAACATCTCCTTCAGGGGAACATGGGCGCGCACGATCACTGTCGAGCCCGAGCTCTCCTGGTTCTGGATCATGCCGCGGCGGCGGTTGATGTCGCCGACCACGTCGCCGACATGGTCCTGCGGGGTGGTGATCTCGACGTCCATCACCGGCTCGAGGATGATCGGCGCGGCCTTCTTCATGCCGTCGCGGAAGCAGGCTTTGGCCGCGATCTCGAAGGCCAGCGCGCTCGAGTCGACGTCGTGATACTTGCCGTCGACCAGCGTGTACTTGAAATCGACCGTGGGGAAGCCGGCGAGCACGCCGCTTTCGGCCTGCACGCGGATGCCCTTCTCCACCGCCGGGATGTATTCCTTCGGGACCGAACCGCCCACCACCTTGTTCTCGAAAACGACACCGCTGTTGCGGTCCAGAGGCTCGAAGACGATCTTGACCTCGGCATACTGGCCGGAACCGCCGGACTGCTTCTTGTGGGTGTAGATCTCGGTGTGAGGCCGGCTGATCGTCTCGCGATAGGCGACCTGCGGTGCGCCGATATTGGCCTCGACGTTGTACTCGCGCTTGAGCCGGTCGATGATGATTTCCAGATGCAGCTCGCCCATTCCGGAGAGGATGGTCTGGCCCGTTTCCTGGTCCGTACGCAGCCGCAGCGAGGGGTCCTCGGAGGCCAGCTTCTGCAGCCCGAGCGACATCTTCTCGATCGATTCCTTGTTGCGCGGCTCAACCGAGATGTCGATCACCGGCACCGGGAAGGCCATACGCTCCAGCACCACCGGGTCTTCGTTCGCCGCCAGCGTATCGCCGGTGCCGGTATCCTTGAGCCCGACGAAGGC
The DNA here is from genome assembly GCA_021815825.1 of Pseudomonadota bacterium. Lineage (GTDB taxonomy): Bacteria > Pseudomonadota > Alphaproteobacteria > Acetobacterales > Acetobacteraceae > JAJZVV01. The sequence goes on along the minus strand of JAKAZO010000023.1, from coordinate 25,074 downwards.
CGCAATGTCGCCGGCCGAGACTTCCTTGATCTCGGCGCGCTTGTCAGCGTGCATCTGGAACATGCGCCCGATGCGCTCGCGATGGCTCTTGGTGGTGTTGAGGACGGAATCGCCGGAGCGCAGGGTGCCCGAATAGACCCGCACGAAGGTCAGCGTGCCGTACTTGTCGTTGATGATCTTGAAGGCCAGGCCGGCGAAGGGTGCGGCTGGGTCGGCCTTGATGCGGCGGCGCTCGGCGGTCTCGTCCTCGCCTTCCTCGGCCGCGATCTTGATGCCGGGCACGTCCACCGGCGAGGGGAGATAGTCCACCACCGCGTCGAGCAGCGGCTGCACGCCCTTGTTCTTGAAGGCGGTGCCGCAGAGCACCGGGCGGAAAACGCCGGTGATGGTGCCAGCCTTGATGCAGCGCTTCAGCGTCTCGATGCCGACGTCGCCGTGCTCGAAATATTCCTCCATGGCCGCGTCGTCGACCGAGAGCGCGGTATCGAGCAGATTTTGACGGTATTCCTTGGCCTGCTCGAGAAGGTCCGCCGGAATCGGCGCATCGTGGTACTTGGCCCCGAGCTCGCCGCCCTCCCAGATGATCGCCTTCATCTCGATCAGATCGACGACGCCCTCGAACTTGTCCTCGATGCCGATCGGCAATTGCAGCGGCAGCGCGACGATGTCGAGCTTGTCCTTCAACGTCGCGAAGGCGCGGAAGAAATCGGCGCCGGTGCGGTCGAGCTTGTTGATGAAGATGACGCGCGGGACGTTGTAGCGGTCGGCCAGGCGCCAGTTGGTCTCCGACTGCGGCTGCACGCCGGCCACGCCCTCGATGATGAACACCGCGCCATCCAGCACCCGCAGCGAGCGGTTCACCTCGATGTTGAAATCGATGTGGCCGGGCGTGTCGATGATGTTGATCCGGTTGCCCTTCCACTCGCAGGTGACCGCGGCGGAGGTGATGGTGATGCCGCGCTCGCGCTCCTGCTCCATGTAGTCGGTCGTGGTGTTGCCCTCATGCACCTCGCCGATCTTGTATGACACGCCGGTGTAATACAGGATGCGCTCGGTGGTCGTCGTCTTGCCGGCGTCGATATGGGCGGTGATCCCGATATTGCGGATCCTGGCAAGCGGCGTCTCTGACACGGGTCATCCTCCATACCGGAACGGGCGCCGCGAGACCCTCCCGCGCGCCCGGTGGCGTTGCAGCAGCTGATCGCCCGGCTCTGGTCGGCTGAACCCCCACGCGTGGAAACCGGAGGATCCTGCGCCCGCCTGCCCGGCAGAAGCAGCGGGCATATGCGGCAGCGCGCCCGGAAATGCAAGTGCGCCGCGTCCAGACCTGGCAGGTTGTTCGGCCATTACCGCTTTCTCACGTGCAGCGCGCCCGGGGCAGGGCTACACGGCGGCCATGGAGATCGACGTGGCGCATGCCCTCGTTCGCTTCGGCCTCGGCCGAAAGGGAGCCGAACCCGCTCCCGCCGACCCGACGGCATGGCTTCGCGAGCAGATCGAAGCGCCCGACCCGATCCGCTTCCCCTCGCTGCCCGACAGCGCCGCATGCCTGACCACCCTGCGCGAGGAGCGCGCCATGCGGCGCGAGAACCCGCCTGCCGCCTCAACGCGTGTGCGCGACCTGCTCCGCGCCGAGACCTCCGCGCAGATGCAGGCGGCGATGGCGACCGAGGCGCCCTTTCGCGAGCGCCTGGTCTGGTTCTGGGGCAATCATTTTGCCGTCAGCCTGCGCCACGGCGGAGTCGCCGCCGTGGCCGGCGCCTATGTGCGCGAGGCCATTCGCCCCCATGTCACGGGCCGCTTCGCGGACATGCTCCTCGCCGTGATGCGCCACCCGGCGATGCTGATTTATCTCGACAATGTCGGCTCGGTCGGCCCGGACAGCCCGGCGGGGCTGCGCATGGGGCGTGGGATGAACGAGAATCTCGCGCGCGAGTGTCTGGAACTGCACACGCTCGGCGCCGATGGCGGCTTCACCCAGGCGGACGTCACCAGCTTCGCTCGCATCCTCACCGGCTGGTCGATCGATCTGCAAGGTCCGGAGCCCGGCTTCCTGTTCCGTGCCGGCGCTCATGAGCCGGGCGCCCAGACCCTGCTCGGACACCGGTTCGAGGAGGGCGAGGCGGGCGGCCGGGCGGCGCTCGCCTTCCTCGCCACCCACCCGGCGACGTACCGTTACCTCGCCGGCAAGCTGGCAACCCATTTCATCGCCGACACGCCGCCCGCGGACGCGGTCGACCGGATCGCTTCGCGGCTCGCCGATACCGGCGGTGATCTCGGCGCCGCGGCGCTGGCGGTGGTGGCCGAACGCGCCGCGTGGCAGCCGCTGACCAAGCTCCGCACGCCGCTCGACTTCGTGGTCGCCTGCGCCCGCGCCCTCGATCTGCGTGAGGAGACGATGCCGGACGTTCACGCCGTTCTGGGCGGGCTCGGCGAGCCTCTCTGGATGCCGCCGCTGCCCAATGGCTGGCCCGACCGCGCGGCCGACTGGGCGGCGCCGGAATTGCTGATGCGCCGCATCGACTGGGCCCACGCTGTCAGCGGTCGCGCCGCGGGCGCCGATCCGGTCCAGTTCGCCGACACAACGCTCGGCCCTCTGCTGCGGCCCGAGACCCGCGCGGCCATGGAGCGCGCCGGCTCGCGCCGCGATGCGATCACCTTGTTCCTCGGCTCGCCGGAATTTCAGAGGCGATGACATGATCCTGAACCGACGCACCGCGCTGCTCGGTCTCACGGCGGCGGTTTCCCTCGGCCCCGCGTCGCTCGCCCTGGCACCCGCCGGCACCGACCGGCGCCTCGTCGTGATCCTTCTGCGCGGCGCGTTGGATGGCCTCGCCGCGGTGCAGCCCTACGGTGATCCCGACCTGGCACGCTGGCGCGGTGCGCTGCTGCTGCCCGAACCCGGCCAGGCCGAGGGCCTGCTCGATCTCGGCGGCAAGTTCGGCCTGCACCCGGCGCTTGGCGGGCTGCACGAACTCTATCGCAACGGCGAGGCGCTGATCCTCCACGCCGCCGCCGGCCCGTGGCGCAGCCGCAGCCATTTCCAGGCGCAAGACGATCTCGAAAGTGGTGCCGCGCAGCGTCTCGCCAGCGGCTGGCTGAACCGGGCCATCCTTGCCCTCCCGCCACCTCCGGCGCGCGGGGGGGCAGCGGGCGACGCGGTCGGCCGAGCGGTGGCCGTCGGCACGGCGATGCCGCTCCTGCTCGAGGGGCCGGCGCGGGTGGCAAGCTGGGCGCCGAGCCGCTTCGGCGCGCCAGCGCCCGACCTTTACGCCCGGCTCGCCGCCCTCAACCGCTCGGACCCTGTGCTCGGGCCGGCCATCGCCGAGGGGGTGCGCAGCCGCGGCTTTGCCACGCGGGTGATGGACGAGGATGACGGCTCGGCCCTGCGCGAGCGCAACACCTTCCCTGCTCTCGCCGCCGCGGCGGCGGAGCTGATGGCCGCGCCCGACGGACCGCGCATCGCCGCTCTCGAAATCGGCGGCTGGGACACCCATGCGGATCAGAACGCGCGGCTGGCCCAGCCGCTCCGCCAGCTCGATGCTGGCATCGTGGCGCTGAAAAGCCGGCTCGGGCCGCTCTGGGCCGGCACGGTGGTGCTGGCGCTGACCGAGTTCGGCCGGACCGTACGCGCCAATGGCACCAAGGGCACCGATCACGGCACCGGCACGGTGGCCTTCGCCGCAGGCGGCGCCATCGCCGGCGGACGCGTGGTGGGTGAATGGCCCGGGTTGTCGGAGCAGGCGCTGTTCGAGGACCGCGACCTGCAGCCGACTACGGACCTGCGTGCGCTGATCAAGGGCGTCCTTGCGGCCCATCTGGGCCTGTCGGAGCCTGCCCTGGCGCAGGTCTTCCCCGACAGCGCGGGCGCCGGGGCTATCCGAGGGCTGGTGCGGCCGGTCTGATCGGGTCCGCTCCCGGGACGCAGCTGCCAAGGTTGGGGGTGCTGCGGCCGGGGTGCTATGGTTGGGGCGCAGCGGGAGGGGTCTCATGTTCGGGCTCGATGCGGCGCACCTGGCACGGATGCAGTTCGCCTTCACCGTCGGGTTTCACATTGTTTTTCCAGCTTTCTCGATCGGGCTGGCCAGCTATCTGATGGTGCTGGAGGCGCTGTGGCTGCGCACCGGGCGTGCCGTCTATCATGATCTGTTCCGCTACTGGCTGAAGATTTTCGCCGTCGGCTTCGCCATGGGCGTGGTCTCCGGCGTGCCGATGTCGTACCAGTTCGGCACCAACTGGGGTGTCTTCGCCGACAAGTCCGGCCCGATCGTCGGCCCGCTGATGGGCTACGAGGTGCTGACGGCGTTCTTCCTCGAGGCCGGGTTCCTCGGCATCATGCTGTTCGGCGAGCGCCGTGTCGGGCGAACCGCGCATTTCCTCGCCACGGTGATGGTCGCCGGTGGCACGCTGTTCAGTGCCTTCTGGATCCTGGTGGTGAATTCCTGGATGCAGACGCCGGCCGGCTACAGCGTCGGCGCCAACGGACAATATCTGCCGGCGGATTGGTGGGCGGTGATCTTCAACCCCTCCTTTCCTTACCGCTTTGTCCACATGGTGCTGGCCGCCTATCTCTCGGTCGCGTTCCTGGTCGGCGGCGTCGGCGCCTATCATCTGCTGCGCGAACGCGGCGGCGAGGCGGTGCGGACCATGGTGGCGATGGCGCTCTGGATGGCGCTGCTGGCCACGCCGGTCCAGATTCTCGCCGGCGACCTGCACGGGCTGAACACGCTGGACTATCAGCCGGCGAAGGTCGCGGCGATGGAGGGCGATTGGGAGACCCCGCCGCAGGGGGCGCCCGGGGGGACCGGCGAAGCGCTGGTGCTGTTCGGCCTGCCCGACGAGGCCGCCGCGCGCAACCGCGCGGAGATCGCCATTCCGCATCTCGGCTCGCTCATCCTCACCCATAGCTGGTCCGGCACCATCAAGGGCCTGAAGGAATGGCCTGCAGCCGATCGGCCGCCTGTGGCGCCGGTATTTTTCGCTTTCCGGGTCATGGTCGGGCTCGGCTTCCTGATGCTTGCCGTGGGCCTGGCCGGGCTCTGGCTGCGCTGGCGCGGACGCCTCTATGAATGCCGGCCGATGCACTGGGCGATGCTGGCGATGACGCCGGCAGGCTTCCTCGCGTTGCTGTCGGGCTGGACGGTGACCGAGATCGGCCGCCAGCCCTTCACGATCTATGGGCTGCTGCGTACCGCCGATAGCCTTTCGCCGATCGGCGCGCCGGGGGTGGCGGTGTCGCTGGCCGGGTTCGTCGTCGTCTATGTCATTGTCTATGCCGCCGGCATCACGATCCTGCTGCGCATGATGGGCCGCCCGCCGCTGCCCGGCGAGAGCGGGCCGCCGCCAGGCGCGCCGATGCGCACCGCGGGCCTGGTGCCCGGCCCCGCCGGACAGCTCGACCCGGCCACAGGGCGCTCGCCATGAGCACGCTCGACCTGCCGATGATCTGGGCGGCGCTGATCGCGGTCGCCGTGCTCGCCTATGTGCTGCTCGACGGCTTCGATCTCGGCGTCGGCATCCTGTTCTGGCGCGAGCGCGGCGAGGCCGAGCGCGACGTGATGGTGAACTCGGTGGCGCCGGTGTGGGATGGGAACGAGACTTGGCTGGTGCTGGGCGGTGGCGGGCTGTTCGCCGTGTTTCCGCTCGCCTACGCGGTGATCATGCCGGCGCTCTACCCGGTGATCATTGGCATGCTGCTGGCCCTGGTGTTCCGCGGCGTTGCCTTCGAGTTCCGCTTCAAGGCGGCGAGCGAGGGCGGGCGGCGGGCCTGGGATTTCGCCTTCGCTCTGGGCTCGACGGCGGCGGCGCTGTGCCAGGGGCTGGCGCTGGGCGGGCTGCTGCAGGGCATCCGTGTCGAGGGCCGCCACTATGCTGGCGGCTGGTGGGATTGGCTGACGCCCTTCACCGTGCTGTGCGGTGTCGCGCTGGTGGTCGGCTACGCGCTGCTCGGCGCCACCTGGCTGATCTGGCGCACCGAGGGCGAGCTGCAGGCGCGCTGCCGCTACGCCGCGGGCCGCCTCGGCGCGGCGCTGCTCGGCCTGATCGTGGTGGTGAGCCTATGGACGCCGATGCTGAATCCGGCCTTCAGGCAGCGCTGGTTCGGCTGGCCGGGGATTCTGCTCACCAGCCCGGTGCCGATCCTGGTCGCGCTGGTGGCCGTGCTCTTCTGGCGCGGCCTCGCCCGCCGCCACGAGGTGACGCCGTTCCTCGCCACGCTAGTCTGGTTCGTGCTGTGCTACGCGGGCCTCGGCATCAGCGTCTTTCCGATGATGGTGCCACCCTCGATCAGCATCCGCGACGCCGCGGCCCCGGCCGTGAGCCAGGCGTTCCTGCTGGTGGGCGCCGTGGTTCTGCTGCCGATCATTCTGGCCTATGTCGGCTACGCGTACTGGGTGTTCCGCGGCAAGGTGGGGGCGGGGGCGCATTATCACTGATTACGCGCCGTGCTCAGAGCCGGTCCAGCCGGAGAATCCGCGGCGCCAGCACGTAGTTTGCTTGCACCAATATGATCATGCCGATGCTCAGGCGCGTATCGAACACGCACAGCGCCGCGCCCATGGCATAAAGACCCTGGGCGACGAGGATGCGGCGCTCCACCGCGCAGGCGAGGTCGGCCGGTGCGTCCGGCTTCACCAGCCCGGCGCGCACCGCGTGCTTCCAGCCGGCGTAGAGGATGGCACCGAGCAGCAGGATGTTGCCCCAATAGAGCAGCAGCGCCGTACGGTAGGCGAGAAATTCGGCGATCAGCATGGTCGAGAACGGCATCAGCGAGACCACGAACAGAAATCCGAGATGGATCCAGGCCAGGTCGCGATCGCCGCGGGCGAGGTGGTTGAGTTGGGTTTGCTGGCCGGCCCAGAAGATGCCGAGCGTTGCGAAGCTCATCAGATACATCACCAGCCGCGGCGCCAGCGCCACCAGCGCCTGCCAGAGATCCCGCTCGCCGTGCACCGAAGCCAGCGCCGGCACGCGCAGATCCAGCACCAAGAGCGTCATCGCCACTGCGAACAGCCCGTCGCTCAGTCCCGCGAGCCGATGAAGGCTCTGGCCGGCAATGCGGTTGTAACTCGCTTCCATCTGCGTCTCCGTCTCGGGCCCGCGCGGATCACATTCCGGAGGTCTGGTGCGAACGCCCGTCCGCGCTGCTGGCTGACCAAGCCCAAGGGGCCCGGGAAAGTCTTCGGAAAATGGACGACTTTCCGAGCCTCTCAGAGCGCTCGCGGCGCAAGCACCACCCGCAATCCGTCGCGTGGCTTGGGAATCGGCCACATCTGCCACTCGGGCGTGTAGCCCGGCGGCAGGCTGACCCGCGCGCGGCGCAGCAGGTGCCAGGTGAAGCACTTCGCCTGCATGTAGGCGAAATGCAGCCCCAGACACATATGCGCGCCGCCGCCGAAGGGCACATACGCATAGCGATGTCGCGCCCGGCTTGCCGCCTCGGTGAAACGCAGTGGATCGAACCGCTCCGGCTCCGGCCATATCTCGGGCATGTTGTGGGTGAACAGTGCATTGACCGTGACGCGCGTGCCGGCGGGGATGCGAAAGCCGCGGAACGTCAGTTCGCGCACGGTGCGCCGCGGGATCGAGGTGACCGGCGGATGGATGCGCATGGTCTCCTTGAAGGCCATCTCGGTCTCGGGCAGGGAATCGAGCCGGGTATAGGCTAGGCCCTCCTCGTCCGGTACCGCCTCCACCTCCGCGCGCAGCCGCTCCTGCCACTCGGGATGGGTCGCGATGAACTGCACGAAGGAGGACAGCGACGAGGTCAGCGTATCGTGCGCGGCCATCATGAAAAAGCTCATGTGATCGACGATGTCCGGCACCGACAGCAGGCTGCCGTCCTCGTAGGTGGCGCGGCAGAGATGCGAGAACAGGTCCTCGCCGCCGCGCTCGCGACGTTCGGGCACGCGCGCGGAGAAGTAGGCGACGATCGCGGCACGGCCCCGCACGCCCCGCGCCATGCGCGTGCCGGGCAGCGGTGCGCGAACGATACCGATCGAGGCGGCGACCATGTCGATGAAAGCGCGCTGAATCTCTGCCGAGGCGTCGCCGATCTCCTCGCCGAGAAAGGCGGTGGCGGCGAGGTCGAGCGTAAGCTGCTTGATCGCCGGGTAGAAACGCATCTCCCCGCCCGCCGCCGCCCATTCGCCGATGCGCGCGCCGATGCCGCGATTGAGCAACGCGAGATAGGACTGCATCGGTCCGGCCTTGAATGCCACCGAGAGCGCGCGCCGGTGCAGGCGGTGCTCGTCGAAATCGAGCAGCATCAGTCCGCGCGGGAACACGCGGTCGAGGAGTGGACCCCAGCCCATCGCGGAGGAGAAATTGCGCCCCTGATCGAGCATTACGAGCTCGTTCGCCTCCGGGCCGAGCAGGGCGACGTTGTGCATGCCGAAGACCCGGACCCGATAGACCGGCCCGAATCGACGCGCCATCTCGCGGGTGAAGCCTTTGGGATCTGCCAGGATCTGCAGCGTATGGCCGAGCATGGGCCAGCCCGAGCTGCCGGGGATGTGCGCGAGGGAGCGCACGTCCGGATCGGGAATGTGCGCCGGTTTCTCAGTCAGCACCGCTTCCATCGCTGTCTCCGTTGGGGATACTACGAAAAGGCGAGGCGCAGGCCCGGCTCCGGCCACTGCATCGCCACCAGCTGCCCGCCGCCGGAGAGCGTGATGAACGCGGTGCGCAGATCCGGACCGCCGAAGCAGATATTGGTCGTATAGATATCGTCGAATGGCACTTCGCGGACGACGGTTCCGTTCGGCGCGATCTCGGTGATCTGCCCCGTCACCAGCGTCGCGACCGCGATGTTGCCGCTCGCCATCACCGCGAGACTGTCGAAGCGTCGATAGCCGCCCATGCCGTGCACCAGGCGCCCGCCATGCGGCGATGGGAATTTCTGCTTGCGCGCCACGCCCGGCGCCTCGAGATCGAATGCCCAGAGCCGCGCCGTCTCGCTCTCGGCGACATACACGGTGCGCTCGTCGGGCGAGAGCCCGATGCCGTTCGGCGTCAGCACCGGAAAGGCGAGCTCGACGATGCGCGAGCCGTCGGCGAGCGCGTAGTAGACCCCGCCCCAGTCGCGGTCGCGGGCGCGCACCTTGCCGAGGTCGGTGAAGTAGAACCCGCCCCGGCTGTCGAACACGATGTCGTTGGGCCCGCGCAGGGCGTGGCCGTCGCACTCGGTGTAGAGCACGCGCACCGCGCCGGTGGCGGGATCGATGCGCTCGATCCGCCCGCCGGAATAGTCCGCCGGCTGCCGCGTGGGGCGCAGCAGCCCCGGCTCCTCGACCCAGGCAAAGCCGCCGTTGTTGCAGACATAGAACGCGCCGTCCGGCCCGATGGCGAGCCCGTTCGGCCCGCCGCCGGGGGTGGCGATGACGCTGATCGTCCCGTCCGGTGCGACCCGGCTGACGGTGCCGCGCTCGATCTCGACCAGTGCCACGGATCCGTCCGGCATCGCCACCGGCCCCTCGGGAAAGCGCAGGCCGGTGGTGATCACGCGCATATCTGGCCGCATCTGTGGCATCGTCTCGGTTCCCTCCGTTGCGGCGCGTATGGCCGGCATTGACGAGGGGGAGAGTATCCGATTTCCTGCCCGGCGAAAGGGCGAAGCCGCGCCCGCGGGGAGGACCGAGAGCATGATCGAGCGCCGTATGCTGTTGCGCGCCGGGCTGGGAGCCGCCGCCGGTGGCCTCGCTCTCGCCCATGCGCGCGCCGAGGCGGAGCCGTACGTGCTCGGCACGCTGTTCCCCATGGCCGGGCCCAACGCTGAATATGGCACGATCTTCACCGAAGGCGCGCAGCTCGCGCTCACCCATCTCACCGCCGACAAGCTGCTGTCCCGCCCGCTGGTACTGAAGGCCGAGGACAGCCAGGGCACGCCGCAGGGCGGCGCGGTGGGGATGAGCAAGCTGGTCAATGTCGACCACGCGCTCTACGTGCTCATCGGTTTCACCGGTGTTTCCAAGGCGGCAGCGCCGATCGGCACGCGTGCCAAGGTGGTGATGGTCAATGGCGGCGGTGTCGGGCCGGATCTTGCTGGGCTCTCGCCCTATTATTGGAACGTCATCCCGCTCGCCTCCGCCGAGGTCTCGCGCATCGCGCCGTTCCTCGTCGCCAAGGGCTGGAAGCGGGTGGCGCTGATCTACATGGATGATCCGTTCGGCAACGGGCTGCGCAAATCGATGCAGTCCGACCTGCCGAAGGCAGGCGGCGAGATCGCCGGGCTGTTCGCGATCACGCCGGCGGAACAGCAATTCTCCGCGCTGGCCGCCAAGGTCCGGGATGCGAGGCCGGACGTCGTCTATTTCGCCAGCTACGGCGCGCAGCAGGCGCAGATCATCAAGCAGCTGCGCGACAACGGCATCGATCAGCAACTGGTCACCTATTCCGGGGCGTTGATCCCCTCGGTGCGTAGCCTGCCGCAGGCCGAGGGCCTCATCTTCACCGTGCAAACGGCGCCCTGGTCGGCGACCGATCCGGTGACCAAACGCTTCCTGGCCGACTGGCAGGCGACCCACAAGGACCTGCCCTCCGTCTATCATCAGAACTACTACAACGCGGTGCGCCTGTTCGGGCTGCTCGCGCACGGGTTGGAGCAGCAAGGCAAGCCGGTGGATGGCGATTCGCTGCGCGCCGAACTTCTGCGCGTGCGCCGCTTCGCCCTCGTCGGCGGCGAGGGCACGTTCGACGATCTCGGCGATCTGTCGGTGCCGATCGACATCGAGACGCTGAAGGGCGGCCAGCCAGTGAAGCTGGACTGAACCGACGATGCTGCTGGCGCAACTGTTGATCTCCGGTATCCAGACCGGTGTGCTCTACGCGCTCACGGCCGCGGGCTTCGCACTGATCTTCGGGGCGACGCGGATCTTCCATTTCGCCCATGGTGCCGCCTACGCGCTGGCGGGCTACGGCTTCGTCTTCGCGGTCCGCGCCGGCTGGTCCTGGCCGCTCGCTGCGCTTCTGGCCACGGTGCTGGCGGTCGGATTCGGTCTGTTCATGGACGCATTCGTCTACCGGCCGATCCAACGCCATACTGGCTCGTTCTTCACCGTGTTCGTCGCCGCCTTCGGTGTCGTCATCGTGGTGCAGAGCGGGATCGAGATCGGCTTCGGCCGCGCCTTCGTCGCCGTCACCTCGCCACTCACGCACGCGAGCGCGGTGCTGCCGGGGCTCTATCTCGCCCGCGCCTTCTGGATTGCGCTGGCGGTGGCGGTGGTGATGTTCGGCGCGCTCGGCCTGTTCCTCGCCCGCACCCGCACCGGCATCGCACTGCGCGCGCTGGCCGAGAACCCGGACCTGCTGCGTGCCTACGGTCTTTCGGCGCGCCGTCTCTCGGCGCTCGCCTTCGCCCTGGGCTCCGCTTTGGCGGTGCCGGGCGCGGTGCTCGGAGCGGCGACCACGGGGTTGAGCCCTTCGGTCGCCTCGCATGTCATGCTGGTGAGCCTCGCCGCGTCGGTGGTCGGCGGCATCGGCAGTCTGCGCGGTGCGGCGGTGGGCGGTCTCGTCCTCGGCGTCGCGGAGAGCCTGGTCGTCTCGGTGCTGGACACGCAGTGGAGCGAGGCGGCCGGATTCGTCGTGCTGTTCGCCTTCATCCTGTTCCGCCCGCGCGGCATCTTCGGTGCCGCGCTGGCGCGATGACCGCCTATCTCCTCAATCTCGCCCAGCTGGCGGCGATTTTTGGCCTGCTCGCCGCGAGCCTCAACGTGCTCGTCGGCTACGGCGGCATCTTCTCGGTCGCGCATGCAGTGTTCTTCGGCTTCGGTGCCTATGCCGGGGCGCAGATCGCCCTCAACGTGACCCCCGACGTGTTGCTCGTCAGCATCGGCGGCGGCCTCGTGGCCGGCGTGCTGTCGCTGGCGCTGGCGCTGCCGGCGCTGCGCGTGCGCGGCGAATATTTCGTCGTCGCCAGCCTCGGTCTGCAGATGGTGGCGACGACCATTTTCATCGAGGCTGAGCCGGTGACCGGCGGGCTCGGCGGCCTGGTCGGCATTCCGCCGCCGCAGCTGCTCGGATTTTCGCTGGCCTCGCCCTGGGCCTTTCTCGCGGTCTGCCTGGCCGCGCTGCTTGGCGGGTTGGCCACGATGCGCGTGCTTATGCGCGGCAGTTTCGGCCGCTCCCTGATGGCCTTGCGCGATTCCGAGAGCGCGGCGGAGGCGTTCGGCAAGAACGTGGCGCTGCTCAAGACACTGGCGGTCGCCCTCGGCTGCACCATCGCCGGCGTTGCCGGTGGGCTGTTCGCGCTGCAGATGGCCTTCGTCAACGTCGAAAGCTTCACCCTCGACCAGTCGGTGCTGGTGCTGGCGATGGTGATCGTTGGCGGTACCGGCACGCTCGCGGGGCCGCTGGTGGGAACCCTGTTGCTGCTGCTGCTGCCGGCGGCGCTCACCTTCCTGCCCGGCATTCCACCGACCGAGATCGGCGCCGTGCAGCAGGCGATCTACGGCCTGGCGATGGCGCTGCTGATGATCTTCCGCCCCGCCGGGCTCGCTGGCCGGGCCCTGGGCAAGCGATGACGCCGCAAGCGATGACGCCGC
>JAKAZO010000023.1:8371-12435 GCA_021815825.1 Pseudomonadota bacterium | reverse complement strand
GCAAGCGATGACGCCGCAAGCGATGACGCCGCCGCTCGCCGTGCGCGGCCTGGCCAAGCATTTCGGCGGCCTGGCCGCGGTGCAGGGGGTGGATCTCGATCTGCCGGCCGGGCTCATCACCGCCCTGGTGGGGCCGAACGGGGCCGGCAAGACGACGTTGTTCAACCTCATCACCGGCTCACTGGCGCCCGATGCCGGCGACGTGCTGCTCGATGGAGCGCGGCTCGGCCCGACGACGCCGCGGCAGATTGCCCGGCGCGGCGTGGCGCGCAGCTTCCAGGATCTGCGCCTGTTCGACCATATGAGCGCGGGCGAGAACGTGCTCGCGGCGATCGAGCCGGCGGCTTGGTTCTGGCAGCCGGGCGACGCCTTGGCGCGGCGTGCGGCGGCGGCGGCGGCGCTCGCCGATACCGGGCTGACTGCGGTCGCCGGCGCGCTGGCCGCGGATCTCGCCTACGCCGAGCGGAAATTCCTCTCGCTCGCGCGCATCCTGGCGACCGGGGCGCGCATCTGGCTGCTCGACGAACCGGCCTCCGGGCTCGATCCGGCCTCGCGGGCGCGCTTCGTCGCGTTGCTGCGCGCGGCAGCGGCGCGCGGCGTCACCGTCTGCCTGATCGAGCATAACCTCGATATTGTCACCGAACTCGCCGACCGCATCGTGTTTCTCGATCAAGGCCGCAAGCTCGCCGAGGGGGCGCCGGAGGCGATTCTGCGCGACCCGGCGCTGGCGGCGATCTATTTCGGGGATCGGGCATGACCGGCGAGGTTCTGGGCTGTTCCGGCCTTGCGGCCGGCTATGGCGGGCGGACCGTGCTCGACGGTGTCGATCTCAGCCTCGCCGCCGGGGAGGTTCTGTGCCTGGTGGGGCATAACGGGGCGGGCAAATCGACCCTGTTGCGCACGCTGTTCGGCCTGCTCCGACCGGGCGCTGGCACCATCCGTCTCGACGGCACGGCGCTGCGGCCGGCGCCCTCGGCCATGGCGCGCGCGGGCATCGGCTATGTGCCGGAAGGCCGGGGCGTGTTTCCTGGCCTCGCGGTGCGCGAGATTTTCACCCTCGCGCTCCATGCCGCCTCCCTCCGCGGCGGAGAGGCGCGGGCGCGCGTCGAGGCCGTGATCGAGCTTCTGCCCGCGATCCGCGGTTTCTGGGACCGGCGCGCCGCGACGCTGTCCGGCGGGCAGCAGCAGATGGTGGCGATCGGCCGGGCGCTGCTCGCCGAGCCGCGCATCCTTCTGATGGACGAGCCCTCGATCGGGCTGGCGCCGAAACTGTTCCAGGACCTGCTGGCACCCGTCCGCCGCCTGCAGCAGGCGCGCGGCATGTCCATCCTGCTCGTCGAGCAGAACGTGCGGGCCGCCTTCGCGATGTCCGACCGGGTCGCGGTGATGCGCTCGGGGCGGATCATTTTCGAGGGCCTGCCGAGCGAGCTGGACGATCACGCGCGCCTGATCGAGCTGTTCTGACCGGCGCCCGCCGCGCGCCGGGGTAGTCGAAACGGCGGCGCACCCATATAGTAGGGCTATCGGATCCGCTCCGACGCGGGCTGGTCCGGAACCGCTCAGTCCGCCGGCTACAACGCAAGGGAAACCCGCCATGAGCACGCTGAAGGGCAGCAAGACCGAGGAAAACCTGAAATACGCCTTCTCCGGCGAGTCGCAGGCCAACCGGCGCTATCTCTATTTTGCGCAGAAGGCCGACGTGGAGGGCTACAACGACGTCGCGGCCGTTTTCCGGTCCACCGCCGAGGGCGAGACCGGCCACGCGCACGGGCATCTCGAATATCTCGAAGCGGTCGGTGATCCGGCCACCGGCAAGCCGATCGGCAAGACCGACGATAATCTCCGCGCCGCCATTGCCGGCGAGACCCACGAATACACCGACATGTATCCCGGCATGGCGCGCACCGCGCGTGAGGAAGGCTTCGAGGAGATCGCCGACTGGTTCGAGACCCTCGCGAAGGCGGAGCGCTCGCACGCCGGCCGCTTCCAGCGCGCCCTCGACGATCTGAAATAGTCCCACGACCCTGCGGGGCAGCGGGCCGGGGCGGATTGCTCCGGCCCGATCGCATGGCAGCGCGACGTTTCGTTAGGAGAACGCATGAGAGAAGGCAGCCTGGAGGCGCCAACGCGGCACCCGATCGCCTGGCGTGATGCGGACTTCTATGATCCGCAGGCGATCGAAGCCGAGATGCGGCGGGTGTTCGATATCTGCCATGGCTGCCGGCGCTGCTTCAATCTGTGCGATTCCTTTCCCCGCCTGTTCGACCTCATCGACGATTCCAAAACCGGCGAACTCGATGCGGTGGACAGCAAGGATTTCGCGCGGGTCGCGGATGGGTGCACGCTCTGCGACCTGTGCTTCATGACCAAGTGCCCCTACGTTCCGCCGCACGCCTTCAACCTCGATTTTCCCCACCTGATCCTGCGCTACCGCGCGATGGAGGCGCGGACCGGGCAGGTTCCCTTCGCCGACCGCGAGCTCGCCAAGACGGATCGCAACGGCGCCATCGCCACCAATCTGGCCGGGTTGGCGAACTGGGCGAGCGATACCGCCAACACGCGCGTACGCGCCCTGCTGGCCGCCCGCGCCGGGCTTGATCCGGCGGCGGAACTGCCCCGCTATGCCACGAAGACGCTGCTGGCGACCAAGGCGGAGGCGCCGCCGCTCAATCGCGATGCGCCGGCCTTCGGCCGCAAGGCGGTGCTCTATGCCACCTGCTACGGCAACTACAACGACCCGGAGATCGGTCTGGCGACCCGAGCGGTGCTGTCGAAGAACGGTGTCGAGACCGAAATCGTCTACCCCGGCTGCTGCGGTATGCCGCTGCTCGAGCAGGGGCGCATCGACAAGGTCGCCGAGAGCGCGGCGAAAGTCGCTGATGAACTCGGCACGTGGATCGCGCGCGGCTATGACGTCATCGCGCTGGTGCCTTCCTGCGCGCTGATGCTGAAATTCGAGTGGCCGCTGATCCTGCCGGAATCCGACCCGGTGCGCACGCTCGCCCGGGCGACCTTCGACATCAGTGAGTACGTCGTCGACATCGCCCGTAAAGAGGGTCTGACGCCGGGACTGGCGCCGGTCGCGGGTGGCGTCGCGGTCCATATCGCGTGCCACGCGCGGGCCCAGAACATGGGACAGAAAGCAGCCGAGATGCTGCGCCTTTTGCCGGACACCGAGGTGCAGGTGATCGAACGCTGCTCGGGTCATGGTGGCGCCTGGGGCTTCAAGACCGGGCATTTCGAGACGGCGATGAAGGTCGGCCGGCCGGTGGCGCGCACGGCCAAGGAGGCGGGCAAGCGGTTCATCACCTCGGAATGCCCGCTTGCCGGCGTGCATATCCGCCAGGGCATCGAGGCGCTCGGGACCGAGGCGCCCCCTGAGCTGATCGCGCACCCGATCCAGCTGCTCGCCCGCGCCTATTCGATGTGAAAGGACCGCTCATGGCCGGCAAATTCGCCATCGCGCCCGAAGACATCCTGCCGCTGGATGAATACGTCCGCGTGCGCCCTGAACAGCGGCGGCGCGTTTTCACGCTCAAGCGCCATCGTCGCGTGGAGGTCGGTCCGTTCGTCACGTTCTTCTTCGAGAATTTCGAGACCATGCGCTACCAGGTCCACGAGATGCTGTTCATCGAGAAGGGCGGCGCGGAGCAGCTGCCCGACGAGCTGGCCGCCTATAACCCGCTGATCCCGCAGGGCAACGAGCTCGTTGCCACGTTCATGATCGAGATCGACGATCCAGAGCGGCGGCACCAGGAACTGAGCCAGCTCGGCGGGATCGAGGAGGCGGCCTTCCTGCGTTTCGGCGGCGAGACGGTTGCCGCCGAGCCGGAGCGAGACCAGGACCGCACCACCGAGGATGGCAAGGCCTCCTCGGTACAGTTCGTGCACTTCCGCTTCACGCCGGCCCAGATCGCGCGCTTCCGCGCGCCGGGCACGGAGGTTGTGCTCGGCCTGCGGCATCCGCGCTATGGCCACATGGCGGTGCTGCCGGAGGCGGTGCGGGCCGAGCTGGCGCGCGATTTCGCCTGAGGCCGGTTTTCGCCTGAGGCCGGTTTTCGCCT
>JAKAZO010000023.1:1829-8271 GCA_021815825.1 Pseudomonadota bacterium | reverse complement strand
TTTCGCCTAAGGCCGGGCGCGGCTAACCCGCCCTGCGCTCGGCTTCGTGGCGTGCAAACATGGCGCGCGCCGCTTCGGCCTGAAGCCGGGAGAGCTCGGCGTTGTTCTCGCTGACCCAGGCGAGCGATGCCGAGCGGTGGGCATTGGCACCGCGGAAATGCGGCACCACGTAGCGGGCGAAGAGCTCGTAGGATTTCTGCGTCGCCTGCCAGTCCGCCCAATTATGGGCCAGTTGCAGGAACACGCCGAACCCGCCCTGCTTGGCCTGCAGCCGCTCGATCATGGCGATGGCGTCATCGGGCGTGCCAATGACACCGCGCCCGCTGCCGACGATGACATCGAAGGGATCGACCCCGGTGATGTCCCCGAAGCGGGCCGGATTGAGGCGCTGGAAATAGTCGATCCACTGGGTGAGGCCGAAGCGCACATTGGCGCGCGCCTGCTCGCGCGTCTCGGCGATGTGCATCGGTCCGACCAGCCGCAGCCGCGCCGGATCCATCCGCCGTCCGTGCTTCGCCGCGATCTCCTGCGCCACCGTCCAGTTGGTGCCGAGCGCGTCGAAGCCGCTGATGTCGGTGGCGGCGACGCAAAGCATGCCAAGATCATAGCGCCCGGCCGCGCGTCCGCCGGAGGGGGTGATCGAGCTGGCCACCGCGACCTCCGGGTAGGGCCTTGTGTAGGGCAGCAGGTGCAGCCTGGCGTCGACGAGTGTGTACCAATCGGTCGTTTCGGTGACGCTCTCGCCGCGGAACAGGCGCAGGATCACGTCGAGGGCCTGCATCATGCGGTCGCGCTGGGTGTTGGGGTCGATGCCAAGCATCATCGCGTCCGAAGTGAGCAGGCCCGGACCGGCGCCGAACATCACCCGACCGCGCGTCATGTGGTCGAGCTGGATGATGCGGTTCGCCACCATCAGCGGGTTGTGGTACGGGAGGGAAACGACGCCGGTGCCGAGGCGGATGCGCCGCGTGCGCTCCGCAGCCGCGGCGATGAACAGCTCCGGGGAGGAAATGATCTCGAAGCCCGCCGAATGGTGCTCGCCGATCCACGCTTCCTCGTAGCCGAGCCGGTCGAGCCACTCGATCAGTTCCAGGTCGCGCTGGATGGCGCAGGTGGGATCCTCGGCCACCGGATGGAACGGGGCGAGGAAGATGCCGCTCTTCAGCATCGGATCGGTCATGGTCCGGTTCCTCCCTGTATGACACGGCCGTGATACCGCATGTCAGCGGGCCTGTCGCGCCGCGTTGCGCGGGGGCGAGGTGCGTGCCAAGGTCCGACCGCGGGAAATGGAACGGCCAGGAGGCGCACCAAATATTATGTTCATCGTCGCCGACGGTCTCGACGTGCATGTGCAGATCGAGGGTCCGGAGGACGCGCCGGCATTGGTGCTGCTGCACTCGCTCGGCACCTCGTTGCATGTCTGGGATGCTCAGGCCGCTGCGCTGGCCGAGCATTTCCGTGTCATCCGCCCGGATCTGCGCGGTCACGGCCTGACCGCCGTCACCAACGGCCCCTACAGTATCGCGGGCATGGCGCGCGATGTGCTGGCGGTGCTGGACGCGCTCGGCATCGGGCGCGCGCATGTCGGCGGACTGTCCATCGGCGGCCTGATCGCGCAGTCGCTCGCCGCGCAGGCGCCCGAGCGCGTGCTGAGCCTCATTCTGTGCGACACCGCGCTGGCCATCCCGCCCGCGGCGAACTGGCGCGAGCGCGCGGCCCTGGTGCGCGGGCGGGGGATCGGCGCCATCGCCGAGACGGTGATGGCGCGCTGGGTGACGCCGGGCTTCCAGGCCACGCCGGGCGCCGCCGGCCTGCGCGCGATGCTGCTGCGCACCGACCCCGAGGGCTATGCCGCGGCCGCGGAGGCGATCGCCGCGGCCGATCTGACGGAGAGCACAGCGCGGTTGCGGCTGCCGGCGCTGGTCGTGGTCGGCGATGCGGATCTGGCGACGCCGCCGGAGGCCGCGCGGGCCCTTGCGGCGGCGATCGGCGGGCAGCTCGCCATCGTGGCGAATGCGGCCCACATCCCAACCGTCGAGCAGCCGGAGGCGGTGAGCGCGGCGCTGCGTGATTTCCTCCTCGCCACCGGCGCCGACCGCTACGCGGCGGGGCTGGCGGTGCGCAGGCGGACGCTGGGCGAGGCGCATGTCGCCCGCGCGACCGCTTCGGTCACCGACCTCGATCGCGATTTCCAGCGCTACATCACCGAGGCAGCCTGGGGCAGCGTCTGGTCGCGGCCGCATTTCTCCCCGCGCGAGCGCTCGATCGTCACCCTGGCGCTGCTCGCCGCGCTTGGGCACGAGGAAGAGTTCCGCCTGCACCTGCGTGCCACGCGCAACACCGGCGCGAGCCCGGCCGACCTCACCGAGGCGCTGCTGCACGTCGCCGTCTATGCTGGCATTCCCGCGGCCAATGCGGCCATGCGCATCGCCAAGGAGACGCTGAAGACGATGGAGGCTGAGCCATGAACGAATGGAATCCATTCCGGCCCGTCGCCGCCGGCACCAATCCGGCGAATGATACGCCGGCCTACCGCAGCACCGCGCTCCGCCACCCGGCCGCGCCGCTGGTAAAGATTCCGCAGACGATCACGGAGATCAGCGGGCCGCGCTTCAGCCCGGTGCATTTCCCACCGATGAGCGATCTCTCGACGGTGAACGGCCGCGCCGCGCTCGGTGAACGCATCATCGTCGCCGGCACGGTGACCGATGAGGACGGAAGGCCGGTGCCGAACACCATGATCGAAATTTGGCAGGCCAACGCGGCCGGCCGCTACGATCACGAGCGCGACCAGCACGATGCCCCGCTCGACCCCAACTTCCACGGCGAAGGCCGCGTCTTCACCGACGGCGAGGGCGCTTACCGTTTCACGTCGGTCAAGCCCGGCTCCTATCCCTGGCGCAATCACCCCAACGCCTGGCGGCCGAACCATATCCATTTTTCCCTGTTCGGTCCCGGCTTCGCCACCCGCCTGATCACGCAGATGTATTTCCCGGGTGATCCGCTGCTCGATCTCGATCCGATCTATCTCGCCGTGCCGGCGGGCGCGCGCGGGCGGCTGATATCGCGCTTCGATCTGTCGCTGACGGCGCCGGAATGGGCGCTTGGCTATCGCTTCGATTTCGTTCTCCGTGGCCGCGGTGCCACGCCGATGGAGGCGGGCTGACATGAAGGGAGTAACGCCAAGCCAAACGATCGGCCCCTACTGGCACCTGATCGGGCACGAGGAATGGGCCGACCTGACCCGCTTCGGCGCCACTGGCGAGCGCATCACGCTGAGCGGACGGATCGTCGACGGCGAAGGGCTGCCGGTGACCGACGCGGCGGTGGAGATCTGGCAGGCGGACCCGCCGGCCGATGAGCGTTTCCCCGCCTATGGCCGTTCGGCAACCGACGGCGAGGGCAGTTTCCGCTTCACCACGATCAAGCCTGGCCCGGTGCCGGGACGCGGCAATAGTCTCCAGGCGCCGCATCTGGCGCTCACCGTGATGGCGCGGGGATTGCTGGTCGGGCTCGTCACCCGGGTCTACTTCGCGGGCGAGGCGCTGAACGACACGGATCCTGTGCTCACCGCCATCGAGCCGGCGCCGCGCCGCGCGACGCTGATCGCCGTGCCGGACGGTCCCGGTGCCTGGCGGCTCGACATCCGGCTGCAAGGCCGCGACGAGACCGTCTTCCTGGAGGTGTGATGCCCGTCAATCCCGCCGACAGCGTGGTCTTCGGCACGCTCTACGGTTCCGACGCCATGCGCGCGGTGTTCGACGAGCGGAGCTTCCTGCAGCGCATGCTGGATGTGGAGGCGGCGCTCGCCCGCGTCGAGGCCGGGTTGGGGCTGATCCCGGGGACTGCCGCGGCGGCGATCGAGGCGGCCGCCCGCGTGGAGCATCTCGATACCGCCGAACTCGCCGCCAGCGTGCGCAATGTCGGCTATCCGGTGGTCGGGCTGGTGCGTGGGTTGTCACGCGCGGCCGAGGCACGTCAGGCCGGCGCCGGCGGCTATACCCATTGGGGCGCGACCACCCAGGACATCATGGACACTGCATTGGTGCTGCAGATCCGCGACGGGCTCGGGCTGCTGCGCGCCGACCTTGTCGCCACGATCGGCGCGCTGGCCGCGCAGGCGGAGGCCCATCGCGGCACGGTGATGGCCGGGCGGACCCATCTGCAGCACGCCTTGCCGGTGACCTTCGGGCTGAAATGCGCGATCTGGCTCATGCCGCTGGTGACCCATCTGGAACGGCTGGACCAGATGCGCCCCCGCGTGGAACAGGTCCAGTTCGGCGGCGCAGCCGGCACGCTCGCCTCGCTCGGCGAGCACGGGCTCGCAGTGATGACGGGCCTGGCCGAGACGCTCGGCCTCGCGGCCCCACCGGCGCCATGGCACGTGGCACGGGACGGCCTGGTCGAGGCAGTGGGATTCCTCGGCCTGCTCACCGGCAGCCTCGCCAAATTCGCCACCGATATCATCCTGCTTGCCCAGACCGAGATCGCCGAGGTCACCGAGCCCTACGTCGCCGGCCGCGGCGCCTCATCGACCATGCCGCAGAAGCGCAACCCGATCGCCTCGGAATACATCCTCGCCGCATCCCGTGGCGTGCAGGCGCTGGTGCCGCTGATGCAGGGCGCCATGGCGCAGGACCATGAGCGGGCCACCGGACCCTGGCAGGCGGAGATGCTGGCGCTGCCGCAGGCCTTCGTGCTCGCCCACGGCGCCCTGCTCCACGCGCGCACCATCGCGGAGGGCATGGTGGTCGATGCGGCGCGCATGGGCCGCAATCTCGACGCCACCGGCGGGGCGATCGTTGCCGAGGCGGTGATGATGGGGCTCGCCCCGGCGCTCGGGCGCGAGGCGGCGCACCACGCCGTCAAGCATGCCTGCGACGTCGCCCTCGCCGAGCGCATCCCGCTCGCGTCGGCGCTCGGGCGCGAGGCGACGGTGACATCGCGGCTGGACGGCGCGGCGATCGCCCGCCTCACCGACCCGGCACGCTATCTCGGCAGCAGCGACGCCTTCATCGACCGGGTGCTCGCGCGGGCACGGCGGGCGTGAGTGCCAGACATCGACGAAACGGGGGGGACACACATGGCTGATGCGATCGCGACGATTCCGGTGCCGGCGCTGCGGGCGTTCGTTGCCGCTATTTTTGCCGCTGCCGGCTGCGAGGCGGTGGAGGCCGAGCGGATCGGGCGATATCTCGTCTCCGCCAATCTCGCCGGCCATGACAGCCACGGCGTCATCCGCGTGCCGCGCTACATCCAGTGGCTCAAACAGGGCCATGTCCGCGCCGGACAGGGGCTGACCCTGGTCAATGATGCGCCGACGCATGCGCTGGTCGACGGCAATTTCGGCTTCGGCCAGACCATCGGCCCGCTCGCCGTCGATCTCGGCATCGAGAAGGCGAAGCGGCACGGGCTGGCGGCCGTGGCGCTGCGCAATTCCGGCCATCTCGGCCGCATCGGCGACTGGGGCGAGCGTGCGGCCGCGGCCGGGCTGGTTTCACTGCATTTCGTCAATGTCTTCGGCGGCGAATTGGTGGCCCCGTTCGGCGGGGTGGACCGGCGCTTTTCCACCGACCCGATCTGCATCGCCGCGCCCTCGGACGGCGGCGTGCCGATGGTGCTCGATTTCGCCACCTCCATGGTGGCCGAGGGCAAGGTGCTGGTCGCCGCCGATGGCGGCAAGCCGGTGCCGCACGGCGCGCTGATCGGCCCGGACGGGGCGCTTTCCGCCGATCCGGCCCAACTCTACGGCCCGGTCGTCCCGGGCGGCCCGCGCGATGCCTCCAAGGGCCTCGGGGCGTTGCGCACCTTTGGCGAGCACAAGGGTTCGGGTCTGGCCTTCATGTGTGAAATTCTCGCCGGCTGCCTCAGCGCCGGCGGCACGTCGGGGCCGATCCCTGGCGGGCAGCGCGGGCGCATCGCCAACGGCATGTTCTCCGTTTATGTCGATCCGAACGGCTTCGGCACGGCGGACTTCGTTCAGCGTGCGCAGGACTACGCGGCCTATATGAAAGCCGCGCGCCCGGCGAGCGCGGGCGGCGAGGTGCTGGTGCCGGGCGAGCCGGAGGCGCGCACCCGCGCGGCGCGCGAGCGCGACGGCATTCCGCTCGCCGCGGGCACGTGGGCGGCGATCCGCGCCACCGCCGGCGAGTTCGGCGTCGCCTCGCCCGGGTAGGCCGCGTGTCCGGTGCCACGCGCACCGAGACGGACAGTCTCGGCAGCATCGAAATCCCCGCCGAGCGCTACTGGGGGCCGCAGACCGAACGGGCGCGGCGTCTGTTCCGCATCGGCGAGGAGCGTTTCCCGCCGGGGCTGATCCGCGCCGTCGGGCTGCAGAAGCTGGCGGCCGCCGAGGCCAATCTCGCGCTCGGCGCGCTGCCGGCCGAACTCGCGCTGCCGATCGCCGCGGCGGCCCGGGAAATCGCCGACGGCGAGATGGACG
>JAKAZO010000023.1:0-1729 GCA_021815825.1 Pseudomonadota bacterium | reverse complement strand
GTCGAGCTCTCCGGCGCCTTCAACGTCATAGCGGTCTCGCTGACCAAGCTCGGCAACGATATCCGTCTGCTCGGCTCGGGCCCGCGCGGCGGCCTCGGCGAACTCGTGATTCCCGCGGACGGACTCGCCTCGTCGATCATGCCGGGTAAGACCAACCCGACCCAGTGCGAGGCCCTGACCATGGTCGCCGCCCAGGTGATGGGCAACCATGTCGCGGTCACCATCGCCGGCGCGCAGAGCTTTCTGGAGCTCAATGTCTTCAAGCCGGTGATCATCCATAACGTCCTGCAATCCGCCCGCCTGCTGGCCGACGCGGCGACCAGCTTCGCCGAGAACATGGTGGCCAAGCTGGTTCCGGACCGTGCCCGCATCGCCGAGAGCCTGGCTCGCTCGCCGATGCTCGTCACCGCGCTCGCCCCGCGCCTCGGCTACGACGCGGCGGTGCGCATCGCGCGCACGGCGCTGGCCGGGAACCTTACCCTGAAGGCGGCGGCGGCGAGGCTGGGTCTGCTCACCGAAGAGGAGTTCGATCGCCTGGTGGTGCCGGCGCGCATGGTCCGCCCGCACGCGGTGGACGGCTGAGCCGTGCCCGGCCTGGTCAAGCGCAGCGTCTCGCTCGCCGGCCACCGTACCTCCATCGCGCTCGAAGCCGAATTCTGGTCCGGTCTGGCGGCGCTGGCCGCGTCGCGCGGACAGGCTTTGGCGGCGCTGCTGGCCGAGATCGACGCCCAGCGTCCGCCCGGCCGGCCGCTCGCCTCGGCGCTGCGTGTCGCGTTACTCGAATCCCTGCGGCGTTAACGATTATGCAAGGGGGGCGTGCCGAGACTGGGTGCCATCGGGAAACACCCGATGGCACTCAGGGGAAAACTCCCATGTACAAGATCGCTGACATCGAGGCTTCCGCCCGCGGCGTCACCAGCCCGCTGATGCTCGCCGACCGAATTCTCTCGCTCGCCCAGGACGCCGACCGCGCCGGCTACCAGACCACGGCGGACCGGCTGCTCTCCCTCGCGTTCCGCGTGCTGGATCGTCCCGGTCGGGCCAGCCTGAAACGGAACTGATCTGCCCCTCGCGCCCGGCTTCAGCGGGGAAACACGGGCCGGCTGGCGGCGAGACGCGCTGGCGCCTCGGGATCATGGCTGGGCAGATAGACGACCGGCTCCGCCTCGGCCCAGCGGCGTATGGACGCCAGCGTGGCAATCTCCAGCGCCGGGGTCGACGTCACCCCGCCGGCCACGCCCTCGCGCAGGCCCTGCTCGGCGTAGCTGGTGTCACCGGCGATGAGAATGTTGAGTCCGTCACGCCGGACGACCACCGAGACATGCCCCGGGGTGTGGCCAGGCGTCGGCACGACGACGACATCCCCCGCCCGGGTCAGCGCCAGACCTTCCTGGAACGGTCCGAGCGCCATCGGCGCGAAGCCGATCGGCTGCGGCGAGAAATCGCTCGGCCAGCGATGCGGCAGATAGCCGCGTAGCCGCCCCGCGGGCCCGCGCGCCGCCGCCAGCTCGTCGAGCGAGACCAGCGTCGGGCAACCGGCGACGTGCGCCAGCCCCCCGGCATGATCCGTATGCAGATGGGTCAGCACCACGCAGCGAAGATCGCCGGGTGCGTAGCCGAGGGCGCGCAAGCGTGGCCCGATCTCCTGCTCCGGTGTGATGTCGAAGCGGACCGAGAGGCGGAAGAACGGGTGCCAGCGGGGCAGGTAGCCAGGGCGCATCACCGCCGC
>JAKAZO010000022.1 GCA_021815825.1 Pseudomonadota bacterium | reverse complement strand
GGCCGCACCCGGCAGCGCCTGCCGGGCAGATTCGGCCCATTGACCCTGGACTTGGTGCGGCGGGCGAGCGCACATCGACGTCCATGACGCCGATGGAACGTGCCCTCACGGAAGCCCGCGCCGCCGCGGCGCGCGGCGAGGTGCCGGTGGGAGCGGTGGTGATCGGCCCGGACGGCGCGGTGCTGGCGCAAGCCGGCAACGCCGTCGAGGCCGGCCACGATGCTGCTGCCCACGCCGAGCTGATCGCCATGCGTGCCGCCGCCGCGCGGCTCGGCCGGCCGCGGCTGGAAGGGTGCGATCTGTTCGTGACCCTTGAACCCTGCCCGATGTGCGCCCAGGCGGCGAGCCTGTTCCGCATCCGTCGCCTGGTGTTCGGGGCCTATGACCCCAAAGGCGGGGGCGTCGAGCACGGCGCACGGGTTCTCGCTGCCCGCTCCTGCCACCACGCGCCGGAGATTGTCGGCGGGGTGCGCGAGACCGAGGCGGGCGATCTGCTGCGCGCGTTCTTCGCCGAACGCCGCTGTCGTTGACGGCGGCTGGCGGCCATGCAACAGCCCGATCGGTAGCGATTCAGCGTGGCCCGGTGGCTCGCCGGAGCGGCGCCGGGCGGCGGGGGAGGAACAGCGGCGATGATGGACGCAACCATTCAATCCGCGAGCGTTGCGGTGGCCACGCCGGAGCCCGGGGTTCGGACCCTGACCATCGATCGCCCTCGCCGGCGGAATGCGCTCGATCGCGCCACCTACCGTGCACTGGGCGCGGCACTGGCCGAAGCCGCCGCGGCGGATGAGGTCCGCGCGGTGGTCCTCACCGGGGCAGGCGGCTGTTTCACCAGCGGCAATGATCTCGCCGACTTCCGCGACACCGAAGCAGCGGCCACACCGGCGGATCCGGCCGCGCTCCCGGCCAGCGCCGGGCTCGACTTCCTCGCCGTGATCAGCAGCTTCCCGAAGCCATTGGTGGCCGCCGTCGAGGGCTTCGCGATCGGCATCGGCACCACGATGCTGCTGCATTGCGATCTCGTCCATGCCGCGCGGGACGCGCAGTTCCGCCTGCCCTTCGTGCCGCTCGGGCTGTGCGCGGAGGGTGCCTCCAGCTATCTGCTGCCACTCGCCGCGGGGCCGAAATTCGCCGCCGAACTGCTGCTGCTCGGCCGCGCCTTCTCCGCCGAGGAAGCGCTGCGCGCCGGCATCGCCAACAGCCTGACCGACCCCGACGCGGCGCTGGCGGCGGCGATGGCGAGCGCGCGCGCGCTGGCCGCGCTGCCGGCGGAATCGGTGCGGGCGACCAAGGCCCTGTTGCGCCGGGGAACCGAGGCCGCCGTGCGCGAGGCGATCGCGGCCGAGGCGGTCCGGTTCCACGCGCTGCGCGGCAGCCAGGCGGCGCAAGACGCGTTCGCGGCTTTTTTCGCCCAGGGAAGGAGCGAGCGATGAGCGGCGCGGGATCCGTCGCCATCGTCGGCGCGGGCGACTTCATCGGTGCGGCGATCGCGCGCCGGTTCGCCGCCGAGGGCCATCCGGTGTTCGCCGGCCGTCGCCAGGGCGAGAAGCTCGCCCCGCTCGTGGCCGAGATCGCCCAAGCCGGCGGGAGGTGCGCGGGCCGGACGCTGGACGCCCGCAGCGAGACGGCGATCTCGGCCTTCCTCGACGAGGCCGATGCCGCCGCGCCGCTGGAGGTCTGCGTCTTCAATGTCGGGGCCAATGTCCGCTTCCCCGCGCTGGAGACCACCGAGCGTGTGTTCCGCAAGGTCTGGGAGATGGCTTGCTATGCCGGCTTTCTCACCGGGCGCGAGGCGGCGCGGCGCATGCTGGCGCATGGGCGCGGCTCGATCTTTTTCACCGGCGCGACGGCGAGCATGCGCGGCGCGGCGGGATTCGCTGCCTTCGCCAGCGCCAAGGCCGGGCTGCGCGCGGTCGCCCAGAGCCTGGCCCGTGAATTCGGGCCCCGCAACCTGCATGTCGCACATCTGGTCGTTGATGCCGGCGTCGACACCGAATGGGTTCGCGAGCAGCGGCGCCAGCGTGGGGAGGTGGCGGCCACGCCCGATACGCTGATGGACCCGGCCTCGATCGCCGCCACATACTGGCATCTGCACCGCCAGAGCCGCGATGCCTGGACGCATGAAATCGACCTTCGCCCCTATGGCGAGCGATGGTGAGGAGACGAGGATGAGCGCGGCCGAATTCCATTTCGACGTCGGCAGCCCGAATGCCTATCTCTGCCACGCGGTGCTGCCGGCCATCGAGCAGCGGACAGGGGTGAAATTCACCTATGTGCCGGTGCTGCTCGGCGGCATTTTCAAGGCCACCGGCAACCGCTCGCCCATCGAGGCGTTCGCCGCCGTGCCGGCCAAACTCGCCTACATGCGCACCGAGATGGCCCGCTTCATTGCCGCGCACGGGCTCACCCGCTACCAGCCGAACCCGCATTTCCCGGTCAACACCCTGGCGGCGATGCGCGTGGCGATGGCGGCCGAGCGGGCCGGCTGCCTCGCGCCCTATGTCGATGCCGCCTTCGCCGCGATGTGGGAGCAAGGGCGCAAGCTCGACGACCTCGAGGTGCTGCGGGCGACCATCGACGAAGCCGGGCTGGATGCCGCGGCGCTGCTCGAGCAGGCGCACTCGCCGGCGGTGAAGCAGGCGCTGGCCGACAACACCGCCGCCTCGGTCGCCCGCGGCTGCTTCGGCGCGCCGACATTTTTCGTCGGCAAGGAGATGTTCTTCGGCAAGGACCGCCTCGCCGAGGTCGAGGCCGAAATCGGCCGCCAGCGCCTGAGCCCGTAGAGCAGCCTCCGACCCGGCCAATCCATCAGGCCGGGCCGTGCTCCAGATCTCGCCGCCAGGCATCTGCCGCCCCGCCCGGCCGGCCGATGCGTGCTCGCCAACTCGCCTCGGCGGACAGGGACTTGCCAACTCGCGCCGCGTGAAGGAATGAAGGGTGCGAAAGAATCCAATCGGGAGGAAGCAACCGTGGACATCGCCAACCCCAGTGCTGCGCCCGCCGGCGGCGCCGCCGAGATCGAACGGGAGACGATGACGCGCGTGATGCGCCGCCTCGTTCCCTTCCTCATCATCTGCTACTTCGCCGCCTATCTGGACCGTGTGAATGTCGGCTTCGCGGCGCTGACCATGAACAAGGCGCTTGGCCTCTCGGCCACCGCCTACGGGCTCGGCGCCGGAATTTTCTTCATCGCCTACTTCATCTTCGAGGTGCCCTCGAACCTGTTCCTGGAGCGCTTCGGCGCGCGTAAATGGATTGCGCGCATCATGCTCTCCTGGGGCCTGGTCTCGGGGTTCACCGCCTTCATCCCCTGGATCGCCACCACCACGGGGTTGTCCTCGGCGAATTCCTTCTATGCCGTGCGCCTGCTGCTCGGGGTCGCCGAGGCGGGGTTCTTTCCCGGCATCATCTTCTACCTGACCATCTGGTTCCCCGGCGTCTATCGCGCCCGCGTCATCGGCTACTTCATGGCGGCGATCCCGCTCTCCACCGTCATCGGTTCGCCGATCTCCGGTGCGCTGCTCGGGCTGGACGGCGTGAGCGGGCTGGAGGGCTGGCAGTGGCTGTTCATCCTCGAGGCGGTGCCGGCGATCGTGCTGTCGGTCGTGGTGTTCTTCTATCTCACCGACCGCCCCGGGGACGCGCACTGGCTCTCGGCGCCGCAGCGCACATGGCTGGTGGCGCGCCTGGAGGCGGAGCGGCGCCAGCGCGAGGACGCGCGGCATTTCTCGGTGCTGGAGGCGCTCGGCGACACCAAGGTGCTGCTGCTCTCGATCGTCTATTTCGGCGTCGTCGCGGCCAATTACGGTCTCAGTTTCTTCCTGCCGCAGATCATCAAGGCATTCGGGCTGACGAATCTTCAGACCGGCTTCGTCAACGCCATCCCCTTCGTCGTCGGCCTGGTGGGCATGATCTACTGGGGGCGCCGGTCGGATCGGCTGGCCGAACGCAAGGAGCATGTCGCGCTCGCTTCGCTCATCATCGGCTTCGGCGTCGCCGCGGCGACACTGACCGATGGCACCACCGGCAAGATGATCGCCTTCTCGGTGGCCGGCTTCGGCATTTTCGCCGTGCTGCCGGTGTTCTGGACCCTGCCGACGGCGTTCCTCTCCGGGGCCGCGGCGGCCGGGGGCATCGCGATCATCAACTCGATCGGCAACCTCGCCGGCTTCGCCGGGCCGTTCGTGATGGGCAAGATCAAGGACAGCACGGGCACCTTCACCGTCGGCCTTCTCGCCATCGTCGCCCTGGTCGGGCTGGCGGCATTGCTGGCACTCTCGCTCGGACATGACAGCGAACTGGAGAAGCCGCCCGAAGGCTGAGGCGGGTCGGCCCAGGCGGGTCTGTCCAGCCGGGTCTGATGCTGCGGACATCCAGACCCGAATGGCCGGACCGTGCTCCGGAAACCCATGGGTCTCGAGTCTGTCAGGCGCGGACGGAGGCGCCTGACAGACTCCATCTCTTTGTTTGCGCGTCTGTTTAGCCGGCTACGGTGATTCCACCTACGCCGGACAGACGCTAGGCAACATCCGGTCAGCCGATTCCGCCCGGCGGCCGGGCGACGAGCAGGGATGCGGCGGTGGCGAGATCCTCCGGCGTGTTGATGTTGAAGAACGGGTCGACCCTTCCACCTGCATACCACACGACCGTCGCGCGCTGGCTCGCGGCGAAGGCGCCGACGCCGTGCTCGCCGCGCGCGAGAAAGGCGGCGAGTTCCGGCGCCAGGCGCAGCGGCCAAAGCGCGATGGCGTGGTGGATGCGCCCGGCGGAGCCGACGCAGGCGATCCCGTCCGCCGCGGCCGAGCGGAGCCGGGCGACCAGGTCCGAGGGCAGCAGCGGTGTGTCGGCCGGTGCGCTCAGGAGGTGGGTCGCGTTCGGTACCGCGCGCCGGGCCCAGAGCAGGCCGGCGAGAATGCCAGCCAGCGGTCCCGGCTGGTCCGGCACCGTATCGGCCAGAACCTCCAGCCCGTAGGCGGCGAAGCGCTCCGCGGCGCCATTGGCCGACAGCGCCAGTGCCGCGACCTGTGGACGCAGGGCGGCGACGGCGCGGGCGAGCAGGGTCTGCCCGCCGAGGCTCAGGAGCGCTTTGTCGCCGCCGCCCATGCGCCGCGCCCTGCCACCGGCGAGCAGCACTCCAGCTGGCAAAGTCCCCTCCGTCCCCGTCATCGGACCACTTTGCATCGTCGCCACGATCGGGAACAATCCGCCAAGGCCGGGAGGATCCAGAATGAAACGCCGAACATTGCTCGCTACGGGCGCAGCGCTGCCCGTCTTCACCATCGCCCGCTACGCACGGGCGGCCGAATTCACCTACAAATATGGCTCGGATACGCCTGTCACGCATCCGCAGGTGATCCGCGCCCAGGAAGCCGCCGAGCGGATCAAGGCCGCCACCGAAGGGCGGCTCGAGATCCAGGTCTTCCCGAACAACCAGCTCGGCTCGGATACCGACATGTTGAGCCAGCTCCGCAGCGGCGCGCTGGAATTCTTCACCCTATCCGGCCTGATCCTATCGACCCTGGTGCCGGAAGCGGCGCTGAACGGCGTCGGCTTTGCCTTCAAGGACTATGATCAGGTCTGGCAGGCGATGGACGGGCCGGTCGGCGCCTTCGTCCGCGCCGCCATCGCCAAGCGCGGTCTCACCGCCTTCGAGAAAATCTGGGACAACGGGTTCCGCCAGATCACGGCCTCGACCCGCCCGGTGCGCCTGCCGGAGGATCTGCACGGGTTCAAGATCCGCGTCCCCATCGCCCCCCTCTGGACGAGTATGTTCCGCGCCTTCGGCGCCTCGCCGACCTCGATGAATTTCTCCGAGGTCTATTCCGCCCTGCAGACGCATATCGTCGACGGGCAGGAGAACCCGTTGGCTCTGATCGAGACCGCGAAGCTCTACGAGGTGCAGAAATACCTCTCATTCACCGGCCATATGTGGGACGGTTTCTGGTTCCTCGCCAATCCCCGTGCGCTGGCCGCGCTGCCCGCGCCGCTGCAGGAGATCGTGCGGCGCGAGTTCAACCGCGCCGCGGAGGCGGAACGCGCCGATACCGTCAAGCTCAACGCCAGTCTGGGCGACACGCTGAAGAGCCAGGGCATGGTCGCGAACGACACCGACCATGCCGCCTTCCGCGAGGCGTTGCGCAAGGCCGGATTCTACGCCGACTGGCGTAAGCGCTTCGGCGAGACCGGCTGGGCGGCGCTGGAATCGGTGGTGGGGCCGCTGGCATGAGGCTCGATGGGCAGGTGGCGATCGTGACCGGCGGCCTCTCCGGCATCGGGGCCGCCATCGCCGCCCGTTTCGTGGCCGCCGGCGCCCGGGTGGTCGCCGCCGACCTGGCCGCGCCGGCCGCGCCGCTCGTTGCCGACGCCGCCATCGCGCCCTTCGCCTGCGATGTTGCCACACCGGCGAGCGTCGTCGCGTTGGTCGAGGCCGTGCTGTCCACCCATGGCCGCATCGACTGCCTGGTCAACTCCGCCGGGATCGGGCGCGATGTTCCCTTCCTGGACACGCCGGTCGAGGTGTTCGACCGGATGATCGCGGTCAATTTGCGCGGCACGTTCCTGGTCGCGCAGGCCTGCGCGCGGGCCATGGTCGCGGCCGGCCGGGGAGCGATCATCAATATCGCGTCGGTCTCCGGCCTGCGCGGCAATATCGGTCGCGCCGCCTATGGCGCCGCCAAGGGTGGGGTGGTGACGCTGACGCAGGTGATGGCGACCGAGCTGGCGCCGCGGGGCGTACGGGTGAACGCCCTGGCCCCTGGCCCTGTCGATACGCCGTTGGTGGCCGCGATGCACGACGCAGCGATCCGCGCCGCCTGGGTGCGGGTGACGCCGATGCACCGCTATGCCGCCCCCGAAGAAATCGCCGGAGCGGCTCTGTTCCTGGCCAGTGACGAGGCGAGCTTCATCAGCGGCCACGTGCTGGCGGTGGACGGGGGCTTCTCGGCGGCGGGGCTCAGCGCGCGGGACTGACGGCGGGATGGGCGGCTTAATCGGACGTTCAGGGCTCGATGATAGATCTTCCGCCCGGAGGTGCCCCGATGAACCTGCTCGCCCGTATGTCGATCGTGCGTCGCATCTACGCCCTTGTTCTGCTCGGCGCTGCGTCGCTGCTGTTGCTGACGGGGGCCGGTCTCGGCTTTCTGCACGGCAGCATGGTCGATGCCAACCACGCACGGCTGCGCAATCTCGGGCAGGCTGCGGCGTCGATCGCGGCGGACTTCCAGCACCGCGCCCAGAGCGGCGAGATGACGGAGGCGGCGGCGCAGCAGGCGGCGCTCAAGGTCATCGGCGGTCTGCGCTATGGCGAGAATGACTACATCTGGGTCAATGATTTTTCGCGGACCATTCTGGCCCATCCGAACGCGGCACTGGTCGGCAAGTCCGCGGACGGGATCCGTGACCCGAACGGGATCGCTGTCTTCGTCCGTGCCACGGACATCGCGCGCCAGAGCCACGAGGGTTTCCTGAACTATACCTGGCCGCGGGCTGGGACGAGCCGCCCGGTCGCAAAATCCTCGTTCGTCGTCGCCTTCGAGCCCTGGGGCTGGGTGATCGGCACGGGCGTCTATGTCGACGATATCGACCGGACCTTCTGGAGCCTTACCGGAGAGATCGCGCTCGTCGTCGCGGTGCTGCTCGGCGGCATGATCGCGATCGGCTGGGCGATCGCCCGCAGCTTGCGCCCGGTGGGCCAGATCACGAAGGCGATCCTCGACCTCGCCGAGGGGCGGCTCGACATCTCCGTGCCGGAGCTGCGTGATGGCTCGGAGATCGGGCGCATGGCGGAATCGCTTTCGACCCTGCGGACGAGTGTCGTCCAGCGCGTAAAGCTGGAAGCCGAGCGCGTCGCCGAAGCCACCGCCAAGGAGCGTCGGGCGGCGGCGCTGGAAGAACTGACCGCCGATTTCAACGCCGCGGTCACCGGCAGCCTGAAGGAGGTATCGACCGCCGCGGAGGGGCTGCAGGGGACGGCGCGGTCGATGCACGAAGCCGCCGAGAGCACGTCACAACGCGCCGGAGCCGTCCTCACCGCCTCGGAGCAGGCATCCGGCAATGTCGCCATGGTCGCCGCCGCGTCCGAGCAGTTGCTGGCCACGGTGCAGGAGATCACGCGCCAGGTCGGCCGCGCGACGGAGACGACCCAGGAGGCCGTACGCGAAGCCGCTCGCGCCGGCGATACCGTCACCGGCCTCGCCGAGGCGGCCGACGGCATCGGGACGATCGTCAATCTGATCAATGGGATCGCCAGTCAGACCAATCTCCTGGCGCTCAACGCGACCATCGAGGCCGCCCGCGCGGGCGAGGCGGGCAAGGGCTTCGCCGTCGTCGCCAACGAGGTGAAACAGCTCGCCACCCAGACGGCCCGTGCCACCGGTGAGATCGCGGAGCGGATCGGCATGATCCAGGCGACCGCGCGTGAGGCTGCGGGGATCATGTCGCAGGTCTGCACCACCATCGCGGCGGTCGAGCAGGCCTCCGGCGCCATCGCCCAGACGGTGAATGAGCAGGCGGAAGCGACCCAGTCCATCGCCCGCAGCGCGGCCGAGGTTTCCGCGGGCACGCAGGACGTGACACAGAACATGGTCGCGGTGAACGAGGCCAGCGGTGCGACCGGTTCCGCGGCCACCCAGGTGCTCCGTTCCGCCGAGGGCCTCACCGGCCAGGCTGGCCGGCTGCGCGGCGAGGTCGAAGAGTTTCTCGCCGCGATCGGAAAAGCTGGCGAGCGGCGAAGCTTCGAGCGGATCACGTGTGATCTGCCGGTCGAACTCGTCGTCGCCGGCGTGTCCATGCCCCGCCGCCTCCTCGACCTGTCGCAGGGCGGCGCGGCCGTCGAAGGCGCCATCGACGCGCCGGTCGGCCATCCGGTCCGGCTCCGGTTCGGTGGAGCGACCTCGATCGAGGGCCGGATCTGCGGCATCGAGGCCGGGCGGAGCCGCATCCAGTTCCGCCTCGATGAGGCAACGGGCCATACCGTCGCCGCCGTGATGCAGGGCCTGAGCGTTCGCGCCGCGGCCTGATGCCGCGCGGCGGGCGCTGCCCCGGGGGCGTCGCTACAGGCTCAGCCGCGCTTCCATGACATCCTCCTCTCCTGGCGCGCGCCGGACCGTGAAGCCGAGATGGCGGACGAAGGCGAGCATCGGCGCGTTGTCGGCGAGGACCTGGCCGATGATCTCGGTGATGCCCTGGCTGCGTGCCCAGGCGAAGAGACGCTGCATCAGGCGCCCCGCAAGGCCGCGGCCCTTCATGTCCGGCTGGACGATGACGGCGAATTCCGCCTCGGTCTCGTTGATCTCGCGCACGAGGCGCGCCACCCCCACCGTCTCCCCGGCAGCCTCGCGCACGGCGACGAAGGCCATCTCCCGCTCGTAGTCAACCTGGGTCAGGCGCGCCATCATCTCGGCCGAGAGCTCGCGCATCGGCGAGAAGAAGCGGTAACGGACATCCTCCGGCTCCAGCCGCTTGAAGAAGGCGCCGTGCGCTTCCGCATCTTCGGGACGGATCGGGCGGATCAGCAGCGTCTCGCCACCCCCGCTCCAATGCTCCGCGAGCTCGGCCGGGTAGGGCGGAATGGCGAGATAGCCACGCTCGCCCGCGGCGCGCAATTCAATCGTCGCGTCGCCAGCCAGCACGCCGTCCGTGTCGACGAACAGCGGGTCGATCGACAGGTCGGCGATCTCCGGGAAATCGACGATGAGCTGGCTGACCCG
This sequence comes from Pseudomonadota bacterium, assembly GCA_021815825.1. Lineage (GTDB taxonomy): Bacteria > Pseudomonadota > Alphaproteobacteria > Acetobacterales > Acetobacteraceae > JAJZVV01. The sequence continues at coordinate 29,990 of JAKAZO010000022.1, read as the reverse complement.
CACCAGGGTTTCGGCGACCGCCCCGGCGTTTGCCGCCGGCGCATCGTTGCGGGCGGCGAGCAGGCGCGCGACGCGGGTGCGGCCCATCAGCGCATGAGCGAGAGACAGGTTGAGGGGCGGCAGGTCGATCGCCAGCTCCGGCATGACCTCGCCGGCGCTGCCGCCGAACCCGAAGCCGATCGCCGGCCCGAACATGGCGTCCTCCTGGACGCGGATCTGAACCTGATAGGCCCGTCCGACCTGGCGCTGCACGATCAGCCCGTTCGTGCCTTCGCCGGCAAGGCCCGCCGCCGCTGCCGCCACCGACGCCGCGTCACGCAGGCTGAGACGGACCTGCCCTGGCCCGCTTCGCGTCGCCCGCCGAAGTTTGAGCACGACTGGGTAGCCGAGCATCGAGGCCGCCACCGGTGCATCCTCGGCGGCCAGCACCGCCCGCGTTGGCACGATCGGCACCCCATAGGCGGCCAGCACGGCCATCGCTTCGTCCTGGAGCAGCGAGCGGCGTCCGGCAGCGCGGGCCTGCGCGAACAGGGCGGCGACCTGGGCGTGGTCCGGGGTGATCTGCAGGACCGAGCGCGGCGGCAATTCGCGCGCGGCGGCGCGGTTGCGGCGGTGCTGGACCAGATGGACGAACCCGGCCACCGCCTGTTCCGGCGCCGCGAACACGGCGATGCCAGCCTCGGCAAGCCGTTGGCGATGGGCCGCGCCGGTGGTCTCCCCCATGGCGCAGACCAGCAGCGGCACCTTGATGGTCTGTGCGGCCGCGGCCAGCGCCGCGATCCCGGCGTCATCGCTCGGCCCGGTCGGCGCGTGCACGGCCAGCACGCCGTCGACCCCGGGCCCGGCGGCGAGGATGGCGGCCGCCTCAGAGAGACGCGTCGGCGCCTCGAGGCCGACATAGACCGGCCCGCCCGCCTGCCCGCCGCTGAATTCCGCCGGCAACGCCAGATGGAGCGCGCCGCGCACCGCCGCATCCGGCTCGGCCAGGGTCAACCCGCTGCGAAGCGCGGCGTCGGCCGCCATGTGCCCGGGACCGATCGCATTGGTCACGATGGCGAGCCGCTCGCCGCGTACCGGACGGGCGCGGGTCAAGGTCTCGGCCGCCGCGAGCAGATCCTCAAAGCCGGAGACCGGCAGGATGCCGGCCCGGCGCAGCGCGGCGTCCACCGTGGCCTCCGCGCGGCCGGAGGGATCCGCCAGACGTCCGCCTTCGCGCAGCGCCACCACCGGCCGGAGGCGTGCTGCGGCGCGCGCGGCCGAGAGGAAGGCGCGGCGGTTCCGGATGCGCCGGATGTCCAGAAGGATCAACGACGTGCCTGGATCGCGCGCGAGCCAATCCAGGGTCAGGCCGAAGCCGATATTGGCATTGCCACCGATGCCGACGATGTGGCTGAAGCCGATGCCGTTCGGCTCGGCCCAGTCCAGCACCGCGCGGGCCAGCGCCGCCGATTGGGCTGCGAGTGCCACCCGCCCTGGACGCGGCGCGAGATGGGACTGGGTCGCGTTGAGCCCGATCTCCGGCACCGCGATGCCGAAGGAGCCCGGCCCGAGCACGCGAACCCCGGCGGCGCGGGCGGCTTCAGCCAGCCCCGTCACCACACCCGGGACGATGGTGGCGAAGGTGCCGCGCCCACCGAGCTCCGCAAGGGCGGGGGCGATCTCGTCCGGGGCGAGCGCCACGATGGCGAGGTCCGCCGGTCCCGGCAGGGCGGCGAGAGTGGGGAAGGCTTGCCGCCCGCAATAGCTCGGCGCTGGACCCACAGGCCAGATCGGGCCGGCAAAGGTGCCGGCGGCGAGATTGGCCAGGATCCGGTGCCCGACCGGCGTTTCCGGCCCGAGCACCGCGATCGAGCGAGGCCGGAACAGGCGTTCGGCCGAGAAGCGCTGTGCCTGGGGATGCCGCACCATGACCATGATGCAGTGCAACATAGGATGCCGCACGCGTCGCGCCAACCATCATCACCAACGGAGCTGGGCATCGGGGCCTCTCTGGCGCCGCGGGATTGTGACCGCGGGCCAGTGTGCTATCCCAAGGGACGAGTGGGGCGCCTGTCAGGCGCGGGACAGCGAGCGGACGGGGAAACGGACGTGGCAGAAACGCATATGGGGCCGATCCGCGGGCGGCATCTCTTCGCCGGTCCGGGGCCGACCAATATCCCCGACAGCGTGCTGCACGCCGTCGCCCATGCCACGGTCGATTTCAACGCCCCGGACTTCCTCGCCACTTTCCGAGCCGGCGTCGCGGGGCTGAAGCGCATTTTGCGGACCAGCCATGAGGTGTTCCTCTACACCGCCTCCGGCCACGGCGCCTGGGAAGCGACGCTGCAGAACCTGCTCTCGCCGGGCGACGCGATTCTGATGATCGAAAGCGGCTATTTCTCCGAGACCTGGGCGCTCATGGCGGGCAAGCTGGGGCTCGAAGTGCGAACCCTGCCGGCGGATTGGCGGCGCGGCGCGGAGATCGCCGCTCTTGCGCGCACCCTGGCCGAGGATCGCGCGCACCGCATCCGCGCCGTCTGCGTCGTGCACAACGAAACGGCCACCGGCCTCGCCCTGTCGCTGCCCGAGATCCGCGCCGCGCTCGATGGCGCCGGCCATCCCGCCCTGCTCCTCGCCGACACCATTTCCTCCCTCGGCTGCTTCGACGTGCGCATGGATGAATGGGGCATCGATGCCATCGTCGGCGGGTCGCAGAAGGGCCTGATGCTGCCCACCGGCTTCAGCTTCACGGCGGCTGGGCCGAAGGCGATGGCGGCGCACGGAACGGCGCGGCTGGCGCGGCACTATTTCGACTGGTCGGCGATGCTGAACCGGCCGCATCGCAGCTTCGTCGGCACCGTGCCGGTGACGCTGTTCTACGGCCTGCAGGAATCGGTGCGGCTGATCGAGGAGGAAGGGCTGGAGGCGGTATTCGCCCGCCATGCCCGCCTCGCCGAGGGCGTGCGGCGGGCGGTGCGGGTGTGGAGCGGCAATCAGGGCCCGGAGATTTTCTGCACCGACCCGGCGCGCTATTCGAATTCCGTCACCGCCGTTCTGATGCCGGAGGGCCACGACGCCGACGCGGTGCGGGCGATCGCGCGCGGGCGCTTCAACGTCGCCCTCGGCGGCGGGCTCGGTCGGCTGGAGCGCAAAGTGTTTCGGATCGGCCATCTCGGCGACCTCAACGAGACGATGGTGCTGGGCGCGCTCGGAGCGGTGGAGATGAGCCTGACGCTGGCTGGCGTGCCGCACGGCGCCGGCGGGGTGGCGGCGGCGATGGCCTGGTTCACCGCCGCGGCGTGACACGGGGGCGGAAGGTCAGCACCAGCGCCAGGGTCAGCGCCGCGGCGGCGGCCAGGTAATAGGCCGGGATGAAGCGGCTGCCGGTGGCCTCGCGCAGCGCTGTGACGGTCAGCGGGGCCAGCCCGCCGAAGATCGCGACGGAGAAATTATAGGCCACCGCCATGCCGGTCGAGCGCAGCGCGGTGGGGAAGCTCTGGGCCATCAAACCCGGGATCGGCGCGGCGATGCCGGTGCCGAGCAGGCTCGCCACCATCTGCACGGCGAACAGATTGCCCGCGGAGGGGTGCGCGACGACGAAGGCGAACAGCGGATAGGCCATCAGGCCCGAAACCGCCACCGCCGGCACGAAGACGCGATAGGCGCCGACGCGGTCGGCCAGCTTGCCCATCAGCGGGTTGAGCACGATGTTGATCGCGCCCAGGATCGCGGCGTTGCCGAGCGGGGTCGAGAGCGGCAGGTGCAGCGTCTGCACGACATAGACGGGCAGATAAGTGTTCCAGAGATAGACCCCCGCGGTGCCGGCGACGACGGTGCCGATGGCGAACACGACGGCCGGAAGATGCGCCCCGGCCAGGCTCGAGACCGCCGGCCGGCGCGTCGGCGGCGCGCGCAGGATGGCGGTGAATTCCGGCGATTCGGCCACCCGGCGGCGGATATAGAAGCCGATCGGCCCGACCAGCCCGCCGAGCAGGAACGGCACCCGCCAGCCCCATAGCGCCAGGCTCTCCTTCGACAGGCTCGTCGTCAGCACGAAGCCGAACCCCGCCGCCAGCGTCAGGGCGAAGGACTGCGCGCACATCTGGAAGGCGCCGTAGAACAGCTTCTTTCCCGGCGGGGCGTATTCGACCAGCATCGCCGTCGAGGAGGCGAACTCGCCGCCCACGGAAAGCCCCTGGAGGATACGCGCGCCGAGCACGATCAGGGGCGCCGCGATGCCGATGCTGGCATAGGAGGGGGTCAGGCCGAGAATGACCGTGCCCGCGGCCATGAGCAGGATGAGCAGGCTGAGCGCCGCACGCCGCCCGGCGCGGTCGGCGTAAAGGCCGAGCAGGATGCCGCCGAAGGGGCGGACGACGAAGCCGACGCCGAAGGTGGCGTAGGTCAGCATCAGCGAGACGGCGTGGTTGCCCGCCGGGAAGAACACGCCGCTGATGATCGCGGCGAAAAAGCCGTAGATCAGGAAGTCGAACCATTCGAGCCCGTTGCCGATGGTCGAGGCGACGATGGCGCGGCGAATCTCGGGCGCGCTGAGGCGGATCGTAGGGGCTTCGGCGTCCATCCTGGCGCGTTCCTCCGCTCTGCGGCCGGCGCAAGGCTGCCCGTCGCCCGGTGTCACGTAAAGAGGCTATCGTGACGGTTTGGCGACCATGCGCGGAGAACGGATGGCTGGCACGCTGACCCTGGTGGATCTCGCCGGCTCTGTGGCGCTGCTGCTGTGGGGCGTGCACATGGTACAGACCGGCATCCAGCGGGCCTATGGCCCGGCGCTGCGCCGTGTGCTCGCGCATGCCGGCGCCTGGCGTCTGCCCGCCTTCGGCGCCGGGTTGGCGGTGACGGCGGTTCTGCAGTCGAGCACGGCCACCGGGCTCATGGTGAGCGCCTTCGCCGCCGACGGGCTGATCGAACTGATCCCGGCGCTCGCCGCCATGCTTGGCGCCAATGTCGGCACCACGCTGATCGTGCAGCTGCTGTCCTTCGACGTCTCCAGCATGGCGATGCTGCTGGTGCTGCTCGGCGTGGTGATGTTCCGCTCCGGCAGCGCCACGCGGGCCCGCGATCTCGGGCGGGTGTTCATCGGGCTGGGGCTGATGCTGCTCGCGCTGCACTTGATGACCGACATCATCGTCCCCTACGAGGATCAGCCCAGTCTGCGCATGCTGCTCGGCGCGCTGGCCACCGACCCGGGCATGGACGTGCTCGCGGCGGCCGTGCTCACCTGGGCGGCGCATTCCTCGGTGGCCGTGGTGCTGCTGGTCATGTCCTTTGCCGCCAAGGGCGTGATCCCGCCGGATGCAGCCTTCGCCATGGTGCTCGGGGCCAATCTCGGCACCTCGATCAATCCGGTGCTGGAGGGGGCGAGCGGCAGCCCGGCGGCGAAGCGGGTGCCGTTCGGGAATCTCGCCGGGCGGCTGTTGTTCTGCCTCATCGTGCTGGCCGCGCTGGCGCCGCTCGGACGCGTGCTGGTGCGGCTCGAACCCGATCCGGGGCGCGCGGTCGCGGATTTCCACACCGGCTTCAACCTGGCGCTGGCGGTGATCCTGATGCCGCTGCTTGGCCCCTGGTCGGCACTGCTGACGCGCTGGCTGCCGGCGGGCGCGCCCTCCTCGGACCCGGGCGAGCCGGTCTATCTGCCGACGGCGCTGCGGGCCTCGCCGCCGGTAGCGCTGGCGGCCGCCGCGCGCGAGGCGTTGCGCATGGCCGATGCGCTCGAGGCGATGCTCGCCGGTACGCGCGCGGCGCTGCTCTCCGACGACCGGGCCGTGATCAGCGGCACGCGCCGGCTCGACGACATTCTCGACCGCCTGAACCGGGCGATCAAAGGCTTTCTCATCGGCATGGATACCGACGCCCTCGCCCCGGCCGACCACCGGCGGGTGGCGCAGATTCTCGCCTTCACCACCAACCTCGAACAGGCCGGGGACGTGGTGGAGGAGAACCTGATGTCCCACGCCGCCAAGCGCCAGCGGCTCGGACTCGGGTTTTCCGAGGCCGGGTGCGCCGACATGCTGCGGATGATCGACCGGCTCGCGGCCAATCTGCGCACCGCGGCGGGCGTGTTCATGAGCGAGGACCTGCGCGCCGCGCGCCTGCTCGCGGCCGAGAAGGCGGTGTTCCGTGAGATGGAGCGGGAGGCGACGGCGGCCCATCTGGCGCGGTTGCGCGAGGGACGGCTGGAAACCGCGGCAACCAGCGCGCTGCATCTGGACGTCATCAGCGACCTCAAGCGGATCAACGATCACCTGGTCCGCGGGGCAGCGTATCCGGTGCTGGAGAATGCCGGGGAGCTGCTGGCGACGCGACTCCGGACGGAGGAGCCGGAGGCGGCCGAGTCGGACAAATCCACATGATATAGTTGGGTTGAGGGCAAGGCTTCCCATATATGGTATGGTTTTGCTTGACGCGGCCGGCGTTCGGCCCGATGATGGCAGGTCTGCGGGGTTGTGTTCCCCCGATGTCTTACAACGAGGGGTTTGGGGCATGAGTGCGGCTGCGCGCGAAGAATCGGTGATGCTGGACACCGTGCAGATGCCCGGGCGCTACCAGGTGCGGGTGGACCGGTCGCGGGATGCGCTCCTGACCGAGTTCGGCCGGGCGACGCTCGACGACCGCTATCTGCTGCCCGGGGAGAGCTACCAGGACCTGTTCGCCCGCGTCGCGAGCTATTACGGCGACGATGCGGCGCACGCCCAGCGCATGTACGACTATATCAGCCGGTTCTGGTTCATGCCGGCCACCCCGGTGCTCTCCAACGGCGGCACCAGCCGCGGGCTGCCGATCTCGTGCTTCCTCAACGAGGCCGCCGACAGTCTGGAGGGGATCGTCGGGCTGTGGAACGAGAATGTCTGGCTCGCCTCCAAGGGCGGCGGCATCGGCAGCTACTGGGGCAATCTACGCTCGATCGGCGAGAAGGTCGGGCAGAACGGCAAGACCTCGGGGGTCATTCCCTTCATCCGGGTGATGGACAGTCTGACGCTGGCGATCTCGCAGGGCTCGCTGCGGCGCGGCTCGGCGGCGGTGTATCTGCCCGTCTCGCATCCGGAGATCGAGGAATTCGTCGAGATGCGGCGCCCGACCGGGGGCGACCCGAACCGCAAGGCGCTGAACCTGCATCACGGCATCCTGTTGCCGGACGCGTTCATGCGCGCGGTGGAGGCGGACGAGGCCTGGCCGCTGCTCTCGCCCAAGGATGGCGTCGTGGTGCGCAAAATCTCGGCCCGCGCGCTGTGGATCCGCATCCTGCTGGCGCGGATCGAGACCGGGGAGCCCTACCTCGTGTTCTCGGACCATGTGAACCGGGCGCGGCCGGAGCATCAGAAGCTGGCCGGGCTGGAGGTGAAGACCTCGAACCTGTGCAGCGAGATCACGCTGCCGACCGGGATCGACCAGCACGGCATGCAGCGCACCGCGGTCTGCTGCCTCGCATCGCTGAACCTCGATTACTGGAACGAGTGGCAAGGGGAGCCGCGCTTCGTCGAGGACGCGCTGCGCTTCCTCGACAACGTGCTCTCGGACTTCATATCGCGCGCGCCGGAGGGGATGGAGCGGGCGAAATACTCGGCGATGCGCGAGCGTTCGGTGGGGCTCGGGGTGATGGGGTTCCACTCGTTCCTGCAATCGCAGAACGTGCCGTTCGAGAGTGTCATCGCGAAGGTCTGGAACCGGCGCATCTTCAAGCAAATCCGCGAGCAGGCGGACGCCGCCTCGCGCAGGCTCGCCGCCGAGCGCGGCGCCTGCCCGGATGCGGCCGAGTATGGCGTGATGGAGCGGTTCTCGAACAAGATCGCCATCGCGCCGACGGCCTCGATCTCGATCATCGCCGGCAATGCCAGCCCGGGGATCGAGCCGATCGCGGCGAACGTGTTCCTGCAGAAGACGCTCTCCGGCAGTTTCTCGGTGCGCAACCGGTTCCTGCAGAAGCTGCTCGCCGAGCGCGGGCACGATGACGAGGAGACCTGGTCCTCCATCACGCTGCGCGCCGGCAGCGTGCAGCATCTCGATTTCCTCGGCGAGCACGAGAAGGCGGTGTTCAAGACCGCGTTCGAACTGGACCAGCGCTGGGTGATCGAGCACGCGGCCGACCGCACGCCGTTTATCTGCCAGAGCCAGTCCGTGAACATTTTCGTTCCCGCCGACGTGCACAAGCGGGATCTGCATCAGATCCATTTCCTGGCGTGGAAGCGCGGCGTGAAATCGCTCTACTACTGCCGCTCGATGTCCATCCAGCGGGCCGACACGGTGAGCGAGAAGGCGGTCGGTCCGGCCGCATTCCTGCCGCCGGCGAACGACGCGGTGAAGCCGCCGCTGGCGGCGAAGCCGATGGATTACGAGGAGTGCCTGGCCTGCCAGTAGGGCAGGCCAACGCGTAGCCGCCTGGCGCCTATTTACCCGAGCTAGACGGCGACGGCCTGGCCGGCGGCGCGCTGCAGCGACGGCGGCGGCAGCTTGCGCAGGTTCGCGATCTGGTCGCGCAGCCCGTCCATGATGTTGCGATTGATCTCGATCAGCGGCGCGACCGGCAGTCGCTGGGGGATGGCGAGGGTGCTGTAGCGCATAGCCCAGAGGCCGACGCGGGTGATGTCGTCCTTCAGCGTCTGCGGCAGGCGGTTGGTGCTGAGTGCGACGTCGTTGAGGACGCAGGACCAGAGCTGCTGGTTGCGGTAGAGAGCGCGGATGCGGTCCTCTTCGCTGGCGGCATTGGCGAGGTGCGAGGTGACGATGCTGAAGGCCAGCAGCTCCTCTTCCTGCGCCGAGGCGCCGACGCTGTTGGTGCTGGCGTACTGCGTGAGTCCCCGCATCCTGGACTTTTCCTTGCCTGTGGCGAACGGTTAGCCGTGGTCCGCGTGAAAGCCGGCCGGCCGGGTGGGTGTGCCCGGCCGGCCGCGACCCTCAACGGAAGAGCTGCAGCATCGACTGCGGCCTGGCATTCGCCATCGAGAGCGACTGGATGCCGAGCTGCTGCTTGGTCTGCAGCGAGGCGAGCTGGGCACTCTCGGCGGCCATGTTGGCATCGGTCAGCGCACCGACACCGGCCGTGAGCGAGTTCTGCAGTGAGCTCGTGAAGGTCTGCATGCCCGTCACCTGCTGCTGCACCGCGCCGATCGACGCCGAGATCGTGTTCATCGCACTGATTGCGTTGGCGACGATGGTGAGCGCCGCAGTGCCGCCGCTGATCGCGGTCTGCGTGACGCCCGTCGCGGTGCTCGTCCCCGGTGTTGCTGACCATGCCGTCGCGGCCAAATTCCAGGCCGAGTTGGTCGCAGTGACGCCGTTACCGGTGATCGTGAGATTGCCGCTGTTGTCCAGCGAGGCACCGAAGCCTTGCTGCTGCAGCGAGCTGACGATATCCCCGACGATAGTCATCGGCGAGTCGGTGGAGTTGAAGTTGACTGCCGTGTAGGTGGTATTCGTGTTGGCGGTGAAGGCCGGCGGCGCGACGGGTGTGGCACCGTTCTTCTGGAGCTGGAGGACCCAGGTCTTGGAGCCATTGGTCAGCTGCAGGTAGTCACCGCTCGCCGGGGCAAAAGTGCTGCCGAACGAGTACTGGAGCGCGCCGGAGCTGACGGTCAGGCCGGTGACACCGATCTGATCGCCAATGTTCGTGCTGGCACCGGTGACCTGGGCGCCGACCGTGATCGTGTTGCCCTGAACGGTATCGACCACATTCAGACTGGTGAAATTGACGCCGGCGGTTCCGGTCTTCGCCAGCACGTTGACGCCGTTGAAGGTGGCGTTGTTGGCGAACTGGTTGATGTTCGTCAGGATCGAGTTGATCTGCGTATTCATCGTCGTGGCGCTGATGCCCGTCTGCAGGCCCTGCGTCACCGTCTGCTGCAAGGATGCGAGCTGGCTCGAAATCTGCGAGGCGGCGTTGCTGGCCGTGGTCAGCACCGACTGACCGAAGGACAGGTCGTTCTGCACCGCCGTCAGGCCGGCGATGTTGGAATTCATCGTATTGGAAATGGCGTAGATCGCAGGGTTGTCCGCGGCCGAGGAGACGTTCTGGCCGGTGGAGATCACGTTCTGCGTCTGGCTGAGCTGCTGCTCGGTCGCGTTGAGGACCTGCAGGGCCGCCATCGAGGCGAGGTTCGTATTGACGGAAAAGGACATCGTCATTCTCTTCTCTTTCGAGACAACAACCGACGTTTTGGCCGGCGATGAGCGGAGAATGAGGTGAAAACCTTAACCCCGCGTTTATCGAGCCGGGATAATGTCCAAAAATCGCTCCGAACTCCCGCGATCCAGCGTGTTTCGGAGGTGCAGGAGACGCCCCATGTCCGGCATCGCTGGCCTCGCGCCGATCCCGATGTATCTCGCCATCACCAAGAACGAATCCGCCTATGTCGCCAAGATGGCGAAGACGGACCCGGCCGGGCAGGCCGCCGTGGCCTATTTCCAGAAGCAGGCGCCGACCATCACCTCGCCCGCCGCGCTGCTGAAGGATTACCGCTCGCTGCAGGTGGTGCTCGGCGCGTTCGGCATGAGCGGGCAGATCGGCGAGACCGGGCTGCTCAAGGATCTGATGACGCAGAACCCGTCGGATCCGAAATCCTTCGCGCAGCAATCGGCCAACCCGGTCTATCAGCGCTTCGCCCAGTTCATGTCCAACTGGACCACTTCGCCGCTGGCCAATGCGCAGACGGTGCAGACCATCGTCAGCCAGTACCAGACCAACCAGTTCGAGCAGGCGCAGGGCCAGCAGATGCCGGGCATGCAGCAGGCGTTGTATTTCGCGCGCACCATTTCCTCCGCCACCAGTATCGATGCCATCATGTCGGACCCGACGCTGCTCAGCGTCGTCGAGACGGTCACCGGTCAGCCGGTGCAGTTCGGCCTGCTCGGCTTCACGCAGCAGCAGGCGATTCTGACCAAGGCGGTGGACGTGAAGAAGTTCCAGAACCCGGCCTACGTCAAGCAATATGTCGAGCACTATCTGGCGCTGACGCAGGAGAATCCGCCGGCCTCCAACGCGCCGGCGACGGTGCTGGACCTGTTCGGCGCGGGTGGGTCGAGCGGCGGATCGCTCTCGCTGCTGGCCTGACTGGCTTGGGTTCCAAGGGCCTCCTGGCCCTTGGCGGGTCCGGGCAGCGCCCGGCTCTGGAATCATACGTTTCCAGAGCAACTCATCTCCGATCAGCCCGAGCCGGAACGGCTTGGCCAGGTCGGAGCTTGCTCTACCCCACGCTCTGGGCCAATTCGCGTTCCGGTTCGCGGCCGAGCACCGCGTCCTCGTGGCGGATGATGCGCCGGGCGAGCCGCAGGGCCTGGTAGCAATCATCCGCTTCGACCGCGGCGATGGCGCGGTCCAGAATCTCGCGCGCGAGGGCGGAGGTGGTCGCCGCCTTGAACGCCTGCGCGAGCACGCGCGCCGTGTGCAGGCCTTCGGCGCGTTCGACATCGTTGCCGATATAGGCCATCTGGAGAGCGAAATAGATCCGCCTTGCCGGGCTGTCCGCCTGCTCGACCGGCATGATCTGCTTGCCGAACAGGAAGCGTGCGCGGGCGGTGAGTTCGATGCGCGTCTTGGTGCGGAAGCGGATCGCCGCGCCGTTGACGATCATCATTTCGCCCTGCCGCAGTTCGAGAACCAGATTAGACATGGGCTCCTACGGGGACTCGCGGGTTGCGAAGGGCGGGCCTGGCCCGCTGCGTGCTCAATGCGTGAATGGTGCCTGAGCCGGCTTAACCCGCGATGAACGCGTCTCCGTACGTGAGACGCGCGGCGGCATCAGATGTAGCTTGCCAGCGAGAGGGAGGAGGTGTTGGCGATGAGCCGGTATGACGCCTGCAACTGGGTCTGCGCCTGGTTCAGGTTGGAGATCGTCGCCGCCATGTTGACGTTTTCGAGCGATGTCAGCTGCGTCTGCAGGGCGGTGTTGGTGTCCGTGAGCAGGGAGCCGGCGGCCTGGATCTGGTTCTGCTGGATGCCGAGAATGCCCTGGTCGTTGGAATTGGTGGTGACGACACCTTGGAGCAGGCCGCGCACGGCGGAGACGAGGCCGTTATAGGCCGTGGTGTTCGCGGTGGTGGACGGCAGCGCGGCGATCGTCGCGAGGCTGGCCAGCAGGTCGCGCGTGGCGGAGCCGGTGGTGTAGGGCGCGGTGCTCGGCCCGGAGAGATTGGTGGTGGCGAGAATGCCCGTGGGCACGGTTTCGTTGGCGCCGATGACCGTGGTGCTGGTGGGGACGACGCCGGCGGAGAGGTTGGCCGAGAAGGGCGTCGTGCCGGGGGCATTGGAGCTGGCGATGGATTGGATCGTCGTCATCGTCGTCGCCACGCCGTTGGTGGCGAGGCCGGCGACGGCGGTCTGGATCTGCGTGGCGAGGCCCGATGTCGGCAGGTTCGACGGGTTCGGCACCGGCGGGTTGGCGGCATCCTGGCCGGCGAAAACGTAGCTGTTGCCGTTCTGCGTATCGAGCAGCTGGCCGAGCTGGGTCATCGCGGCCTGGGCGTTGGCGCTGAGCAGGCTGACATTGGATGCGCCCGGCCCGTCCAACTGGCTGAGGAAGCTGGAGGCGATGGAGCCGATCTGCTGCATCGCGGTCTGGGTCACGCCGAGCGCCCCGTTGCTGGCCTGAATGCCGCTGATGAGGTTGGTATTCGCGCTGGTCTCGGCGGTGAGGTCCAGCGCCGGCGCGGCGCCGGAACCGAGCCCGCCGAAATCGTTGCTGATATAGCCGCTCGCCGACTGCGTGGTGAGTTGGGTGAGCCGGTTCTGCACCTGCTGGTTGTCGGTGATGAGCTGGCCGAGCAGACCGTAATTGCTCGGACCCAGTGCGCCCAGCCCGTTGGTGCCGCTCATTCTGCTTCTCCGTCGCCGTCTGGTGCGCGCGCCACGATCAGGGGATGCTGGCCAGCGTCGTCCACATCTGCTGCACGGCGGTGATGATGCGGGCGTTGGCCGAATAGGCGTTCTGCAACTGCACGAGCTGCGCCATTTCGCTGTCCACGTTGACGCCGTTCACCGCCTGCAGCTTGGTCGAGAGCGTGCTCTGCAGGGATTGCTCGGTGGTGAGGCTGCTTTGCGCCGTCGCCGCGTCCTGGGATTGGGTGGAGGTGAGATCGGTGGCGAAGGCGCCGAGCGTCGCGGGTGCGGTGAAGGGAAGCGAAAGCGTGCCGGACGGGCCGAGCCCGGAGACGCCCGCGCCGGGGCTGGCGGCGAAGGTGCTCTTCAGCACGTTGGTGATGAGACCGGAGAAGCCGGCGAGATTGTTGGGGTTCTGGGTCACGCCGGTGCCATCGCGCACCAGCGACGGGGTAGCGGCGACGGCCGGGTTGACGGTGATCTGGTTGGCGAAGCCGACATAGCCGTTCTGCGCCGGCGGCGGCGAGCCGCTCGGCACGATACCGGCAGTGTTGGTGAACAGTGCCAGGCCCTGCGCGTTGAAGCCGCCGGCGAGGGTCTTCGCGAACTCGTCCAGCCCCGCCTGATAGGTGGGGATCGTGGTGTCGCGCAGCGTGAGGTCCGCGCCGATCTGCCCGCCAGTCACCTGGGAGGTGACGTTCACCCCGCCGAGCAGCACGGCGCTGCCGGTGGCCGCGGACGGGCCCATGGTCATGGTGGGAGGGCTCAGGGTGAGGCCCGAACCGTCCGTCGGCAGCACCAGCCCGCTGGTGGTGGCGACGAGCACGGAGCCGTTGCCCTGCGGAATGTATTTGACCGGGACGAGCGAGGAGACGGTCTGCATCGCCGCGTCGCGCTGGTTGGCGAGGTCCGCGGTGCTCTGCCCGGCGGCCTGCGCGGCGACGATCTTCTGATTGAGCTGGCCGATGGTGGCGAGCGCGGTGTTGAGGGTGCCGACCGAGGTGACGATGTCGTTCTGCACGCCCTGCCGCGCCGTGCCGTAGGCGTTGGCGAGTGTGTTGATGCCGGCGGCGAGCTGCTGCGCGCTGCTGACCACCTGGGCCTGCTGCACCGTGTTCGATGGGTTGTTGGCCAGGGTCGAGAACGCGTTCTGCAGGCCGGTGAGCAGGCTGCCGAGATCGTTGTTCTGGCCGGGCGAGCCGAGCGCGGCATCGATCGGCTGCAGCGCGTTGGCCGTGGTCTGCAAGCCGGCGACGACGGCATTCTGCGCGAACAGATCCGCCTGCATCTGCGTGTTGATCTGGCGTTGGGCGACGCCTGTGAACACGCCCATGCCGACGCCGCCGGCCGTCATGCTCTCCTGCGGCAGCGTCTCCAGCGAATAGCCTTGCGTCGCCGCGTTGGCGACGTTGTGCGAGACCGTGGCGAGCTGGTCGTTGATGTTGTTCAGCCCGCCGGCGGCGATGGAGAGGGCAGCCGAGAGTCCCATGCCCATCGCGATACACCGGATCGGTTAACGCGGCGTTTCCTATTGGACCATGTTCAGCGCCGTCTGCATCATCGTCTGCACGGTGGTGACGGTCTTGGCGTTGGCGCCGTAGGCTTGCTGGGCGACGATGAGCTTGGTGAACTCGCTGGCGATGTCGACATTGGAGTTCTCGACCGAGCCGGTGACGAGGCCGCCGGCGCCATTGTTGTTCGGGCTGTCGATCATTGCCGGGCCGGCGCCGGAGGTGGCCGCGTAGGTCTGGCCATTCTGGCTCTGCAACGCGTTGGGGTCATGGAACGTCACCAGCGGCACCTGGGCGATGGTGACGGACTGGCCGTTGCTGTAGTTGGCGATGATCTGACCGCTGGCGTTGTCCGAGACGCCGGTGAAGGCGCCGGGCGGCACGCCGTTCTGGCTGATATTGTTCAAGGCGTAGCTGCCGGCGAAGCTGGTGATGCCCCCGGATTGGCCGATCGTGCCGAGATTGAGAGCGATCGGCGTCCCCGTGGCGCCGGAGTAGGTCGGGGTAAAGCTGACGGTTGCGGGTGAACCGGCTGTGTTGTCCGTGACCCCGGTTGTTGTCGGTGTGACCGATTTGATCGCGCCATTGGCGTTGAACGTCACGCTGCCAAGCGAGGTCGCCGCGCCGCCATCGACGGCGGCGCTCAGCGTCCAGGCGCCGGTGGTTGTTGCCGGTGGCGCCCAGCTCAGTGACAGGGTGTGGGAACCGCCGGTCTGGTCATAGATGTCGATCTGCGAGGTCATGCCGGGCATCGGCGTCGTCGCCGTCGTCGTTCCCTGCGGCAGGTTGGCGGCGAGGCTCACGTCTGAGGTCGGGATCGGGGCGTATTGCGTCTGGCTGATCTGCACCGGGACGAGCGCGGTCTGGTTCACCGTTCCCGTCGGGCTGACGGGATAGGCTTCGAGGTAATTTCCGGCGCTGTTCACCAGATAGCCATCCTTGTTCATGCTGAAATCGCCAGCGCGGGTATAGGACGTCTGCGTGCTGAAGGTCGGCGTTCCGGCATTGGTGGTTCCGGTCGCCTGGGTGACGGCGAAGAAGCCGGCGCCGTCGATTGCCATCGCCAGCGGGTTGCTGCTCTGGGTGATGGTCCCCTGCACGTCGTTCCGGTAGGCGGGCCTTGCAACCACCGAGTCCGGCCCGTTCAGGGTCGGTGTGCTGACAGTCAGGTAATCGGCGAAGTTGGTGCCGACGCGCTTGTAGCCGACCGTCTGGGAGTTGGCGACGTTGTCGCTGATGTTGGTGATCGCGTCGGATTGGGCTCCCAAGCCGCTGACTGCGGTGTCCAAGGCGCCGAAAAGGGACATGACTGCCTCCTGCTGCTGCTCCGGGCACGGCCCGTCGGGGCACACGGAGCAGGAACCATGCCAGGAGGCGTACTGGCGTGCCGCCGCGGGCGCGGGCAGCGCCGAGCCTGCGCCAGCGGGACCTCGGCGCGGATTCAGGCGGACGAGCAAAGCGGCGATCGAGTGCCGAGCGGCAGGTTCCGCCGGGCAGAGTTTGCCGAGTGGCGACCGTCCGCCGTGCCTTTGCCCGCGCGCCGCGGCTCCGCGCGGCTGGCCCGCGTCTTGCAGAGAAGCGCCTCGCCCTCCCTCCGGCCCTCGCATCCAGGAACGGTCCATGCTTGCTTCCCCGCCTGCTGCTGCCGCTCTGGCCGTCGCGCCAGCCGCGTCCGCGACGTCGGCTCCGGCCGGCGCGCAGGGCGGCGGGGCCGTCCCCGGCAGCGGCTTCGCCAGCCAGCTCGATCAGGCGCTGCATAGTGGCGGAGCGGCCAGCAAGAAGGCGCCCGCGCAGCAGCCTGCGGCGACGGCTTCGCCGCCCACGAGCACCGTCGTGGCTGCCGGGCAGGAGAGCGCCGCGAAGCCGGCGGCCGGAAGCACCGCGCCGGCCAAACCCACCGGCAAGCGCCGCGCCGACAAGACAGCCGGAGGTGTCGCCTCCCCGACGGGCGCCGCCTCTGCCTCGCCTGCGCTCTCGCCGGCCCCGCCCCTCTCGGCCGTCCTCCCCTCGGCTGCCGTGCTGCCGAGCGCCGAGGGCGCATCGCCGGCGCTCCCGTCAGCCACATCCCTGCCGGCCGATGGCAGACCCGCGCCGGCGCCCGGGGCCCCGGTCCCGCCGGGCTCGGCCGCGGCGCGGGCGGAGCGTCCGGCCTCGCCTGGCGCAAACACGGTACCGAGCGAGGCCTCGGGCATGGCGGCCGCCCCGCTGCCGGCTCAGGCCCCTCCGCAACCCGCGCCCTCCATGCAGGCCGCCCTGGCCGATCCGTTGACGCCCAGCGTCCCGGCGGCAGACGCCGCGAGCGGTCGGGGCACATCGGCGAGCCACAGCGCCGCCAACCCGGCGGGGCCGACCGTCCCGACGCTTTCCCCAGGCCCTGCGCCGCCGGGCGGACTCGCGAACCCGGCGACCCTCGCCCCGCCGGCGCAGGCCGGAAGTCCGCCCGCTCCCGCGCCCGCGCCGGCCCCCTCCGCGCAGGTGGCTCAGGCGCTCGCGGCCTTCACCCGCGCCCCAGGCGGCGCGCAGCAGATGACGCTGCAGCTGACCCCGCGTGAACTCGGCACGGTCGCGATCCAGCTGACTCAGGGCGCGGGTGGCACCGTGACCGTGACCGTTCAGGTGGCGCGGCCGGAGACGCTTGCCCTGCTGGTGCAGGACCAGGCTGGTCTGCAGCGGGCGCTGAGCACCGCGGGGATCGCCCAGAGCGGGCGCAGCCTGACCTTCCAGCTCGCCGACGCCGCAGGCGCCCTCCCCAACGGCGGCGGCGGGCAGGCGACTGATGGCCAGGCGGTCGGGGGGCAGCCCGCCTCCGCCCAGGGGGCGCCGACGACCGGCTCGGCCGCCGCGGCCAGCGCCTTTGCCGGCGGCAATCTTGGCCAGGGTGGGGCGGGCCAGCCCGGTCCCGGAGACAAAAGCCTGGCTGGGTCCGTCGGGACGCCGCCATCAGGTTTCTCGCTGGCGCAATCCGGCGGTGGCCAGGGCGGCTTCACTGGGTCCGGTGGCGAAGCGGGGTTCCGTCGCAGCGGCGGCACGGGCGTGGCTCCCGTGGGCACCCCCGGCGCGGTGGCCCCCACGCCCATGTCCCTGGCGCCGGCGCGGTGGCAGCGCGCCGGCATCGATATCACCGCCTGAGCGCTTTCCGGATTTCACCACGACTCTACCTTCGCGCAAGGACCCGCACCATGAGCATCGCCTCGGTTGCCGCCCAGCAGAGCCAAGCCGCCGCTGTATCGAGCAGCGCCAGCACGTCGTCGACATCGGGCACCAGCGCGCTGTCGTCTTTGTCGGGCAACATGAACTCGTTCCTGCAGATGCTGATGACGCAGCTGCAGAACCAGGATCCGACCAGCCCGATGAACGCCAACGCTTTCACCACCGAGCTGGTGCAGTTCTCCGGCGTGCAGCAGCAGATCAACACCAATAGCAGCCTGACCCAGCTCATCCAGCTGACGCAGGGGAGCGAGATGCTCCAGGCATCCTCGATCGTCGGCAAGACCGTGGCGCTGAATTCGGCGCAGCTGCCACTGCAGAACGGTAGCGCCTCGCTGCAGTTCACCGCGCCCGCCGCCGAGCCGGTCACGATCAGCGTGTTCAATTCGAGTGGCACAGCAGTGCGCAATGTCTCGCTGCAGGCCAGCGCCGGGAGCAACAGCTGGAGCTGGAACGGGACGAGCGATTCCGGCACCACGCTGCCCGATGGGCCCTACACCGTCGCCGTCCTGGGCGGGCCGACGGGAACCGCGCCGAGTGCGCTCCCGTTCACCGTCAACGGCACCGTCACCGGGGTCTCAACCTCGAACAACGCCGTGCAGCTGCAGCTCGGCGCCATGCAGACGAGCATGGGCAACGTCCAGCAGGTGGGCAACTGACCGCGGCGCCGACCCGGCAGTTCCTGCCGGCCGGTTAACCCGGCGGTAAGCGGCACCCGCCAGTCTTGTGCCACGGCAGGAGGCCGCGCATGAGCTGGACGAATCAGCACAGGCAGAGCGGGCGCGCCCGATGGGACGGCGCCGCATGAAGGCGTTTCTGGATGGGCTGAAGGCCCTCGGGGCGGCGCGCCTGGCCGCGCTCGGTCTCGTCGGGCTGGGCACCTTCACGCTGCTCGCCATGCTGGCGCTGCACGGCGGCAGCGAGCGGATGGCACCGCTCTATACTGATCTCGATATGCGCGATGCCGCGCAGATGGCCGAGCAGCTCGAGCGCGCCCATATCGCCCACCAGCTCGGCAGCGGTGGCACCGAGATTCTCGTGCCGGCGAGCCGCGTTGCGGATGCGCGGGTGCTGCTGGCCAAGGACGGGCTCCCGTCCGGGGGCACCATCGGCTACGAGTTGTTCGACCGCACCGACTCCCTCACCGCGAGCCCGGCCGAAATCGACATCGCTCGCACCCGTGCGCTGGAGGGCGAGTTGGCCCGGACCATCCGCGCCATTCGCGGTGTCCGCTCCGTGCGTGTTCACCTCGTCTTGCCGCGGCGCGAACCGTTCCAGCGCGATCAGCAGGACGCGCAAGCCAGCGTTCTGCTGGGCATGGCCGGCGCAACCCGGATGGACCGTGAGGGTGTGCAGGCGGTGCTCAATCTCATCGCCGCCGCCGTGCCGGGGCTGAAGCCGCGCAACATCGCCGTGATCGACAGCCGCGGTGATGTGCTGGCCCGTGCGGGAGCTCCGGTGGGGCCCGGGGGATCATCCCTGAGTGCCGCGGAGATTCGTCAGGCCACCGAACTCCGCCTGTCGCGCGCGGTCGAGGAAATGCTGGAGCGCAGCCTCGGGCCCGGCCACGTTCGCGCCGAGGCGGCGGTGGAGATGAATTTCGACCAGTTGCGCGAGACCGAGGAACGCTACGACCCTGACGGCCAAGTGGTCCGCAGCCAGCAGAGCACGTCGGACAAGTCGAAGTCCACCGAGGCGAACAGCAGCGTTTCCGTGCAGAACAATCTGCCGAATGCGGATGCCGGCGGGGCGGGTGGCGCCGGCTCGGAGGATCAGCGGCAGGAGGACACGACAAACTACGAGATCAGCAAGACCGTGCGCACGCTGGTCCATGATGAGCCACAGATCAAGCGCGTCAGCGTCGCGGTCATGGTCGACGGCAGCAGCGCTACCGGGCCCGACGGCAAGCCGGTCTGGCACGAGCGGCCGCAGGAGGAGCTGGCGCGGATCACGGCGCTGGTGCGCAGCGCCATCGGGTTCGACGAAAAGCGCGGTGACCGCGTCGAGGTCGTCAGCATGCGCTTTGCCGCCGAAGATGATGCGCCGGCTCGCCCGGCGACCGCCTTCGGGCTGCCGCTGGAGCGCGCCGATCTCCTCCATCTCGCGCAGCTCCTGCTGTTTGCGGTGATCGGCCTGGTTGCTCTGCTCGCCGTGCTGCGCCCGATGGTTCAGCGCCTGACCATGGTCCCGCCCGGAGCCTTGGCCGCCCCCGGGCGGGCCGGCGAAGGGCAGGTGGCGTTGGCTGGGTCATCGGCCCCAGGCGCACTGCCGGCCCCCGGAGGCATGCCGGCGCTCCCGGCGCCCGCCGGCAGCCGGTCCCCGGACGATGAGCGCATGGTGAATCTCGCGAATATCGAAGGCCAGATGCGGGCCTCTTCGATCCGAAAGGTGACCGAGCTGGTCGACAAGCATCCCGACGAGTCGCTCGCGATCGTGCGCAGCTGGATGGCGCAGGAGGCCTCCTGACCATGGCCCGCAACGACAGCATGCGTGGGCTGACCGGGTCTCAGAAGGCATCCATCCTCATGCTCGCCCTTGGCGAGGATCAGGCAGCAAAGCTCCTCTCGCTCATGCATGAGGACGAGATCAAGGAAATATCGGCCGGCATGGCCCAACTCGGCAGCGTCCGCGCCGACATGGTCGAGCGGCTGTGTCAGGAGTTCACCGAAAGCATCGGCACGACCGGGAACCTCGTAGGCTCGTTCGAGAGCACCGAGCGGCTGCTGATGCGCGCCTTGCCGCGTGATCGCGTCAGCCAGATCATGGAGGAAATCCGCGGCCCGGCCGGGCGGACGATGTGGGACAAGCTCGGCAATGTGAACGAGGCCGTCCTCGCGAACTACCTCAAGAACGAATATCCCCAGACCGTCGCCGTTGTATTGTCCAAGGTCAAGCCGGATCATGCCGCGCGGGTCCTGGCAATGCTCCCGGAATCCTTCGCCATGGAAGTGGTGATGCGCATGCTGCGGATGGAAAGCGTGCAAAAGGAGGTTCTCGATGGCGTCGAGCGCACCTTGCGGGCAGAGTTCATGACCAACCTCGCGCGGAGCACACGGCGCGATGCACATGAGATGATGGCCGAGATTTTCAACAATCTCGATCGGCAGGCCGAGAGCCGATTCATTGCCGCGCTCGAGGAGCGCAACCGCGACGCGGCGGAGCGGATCAAGTCTCTCATGTTCACCTTCGAGGATCTGCAGCGTCTTTCCTCGCCCGCGATCCAGATCCTGCTGCGCTCGATCGAGAAGGACAAGCTGCCACTCGCGCTCAAGGGAGCGTCCGAGAAGCTGCGCGAGATGTTCTTCGCGAACGTGTCCGAGCGCGTGGGCAAGATGCTGCGAGAGGAGATCGACGCTCTGGGCCCGGTCAAGCTGCGCGATGTCGACGAGGCGCAGGCAAGTATCGTCCTGGTCGCGAAGGAACTCGCTGCCCAGGGCCAGATCGAGATCAGCGACGCCAAGGAAGAGCAGATGGTGCTGTGAGATGAGCCGACCGATTCCGATTTCGCAGCACCGCGCCATTCCCGGTGTCCTCTTCGCCGAGGATTTCGATCTCGAAGAGATAGACCCGGCCGACACGATCACGGCGGATGCGGCCGAGCCAGTCTATTCCGCCGATGAGCTCCAAGCGGCGCGACGTGCCGCTCATGCCGCCGGGCGCGCGGAGTGCGAAGCCGCTATGCGCACCGATGCCTGCACGCGCACCGCTGCGGCGCTGGAAGCGATGGCGGCCGCGATGGCCGAAGCCGACGCAGCGGCCTCGAGGATTGCCGAAGCCGCGGCGGAATCTCTGGCGCGGCTGATGCTCGAGATGCTGCTCGCCGCGCTGCCGGAGCTGTGCGCTCGGCATGGAGATGCCGAGGTCGCCTGCATGGTGCGCACCTTGCTGGCGCCGATGAAGGAGGAGCCGAGCCTTCGCGTTCAGATCAACCCGGCGCAGGTGGCCGCGGTGACGGCGGAGCTGGCGCGCTTCGACCCCGATCTCGCCGCGCGCGTCGACGTGCAGCCGACTCCGCTGCTGGCGGCGGGGGACGCCCGGCTGCACTGGAAGGACGGTCATGCCGTGCGCGAGGCGGCGTCTATCCGCGCGCATCTGGAGGCGGTACTGGCGCCGCTCGGGCTGCTCGGCGAGCCGCTGGCAATGCAGCCGGCGATGAAGGAGGCGATCGATGCCTGACGAAATGGAATTCGCCGAGCTCACCGGCTCCTCAGCGGGTCAAACCGAGTCCGGCGCGCCACGTGGAGCGCGAGATCTGGAGGCCGTCTACGACATTCCGGTGACGGTCAGCGCGGTCCTTGGCAAGGCGACGATGCAGGTCAACCAGCTCCTCAAACTGGGTCGTGGGGCGGTTGTCGAACTCGATCGAAAACTCGGCGAGGCCATCGATATATACGTGAACAACCGGCTTGTGGCCCGCGGCGAGGTGGTGATGGTCGATGACAATCGGCTCGGCGTCACCATGACCGAAATCGTCAAGGCCGATCGTAGCGGCTGAGGGGCAAGCCATGCGTGTGCTGATCATCGGTTCGCTGGCTGGCGAGCTCGGCCAAGCGGCGCGGATGGCAATCGGCCGCGGCGCGCGGCTCGACCAGGCCGACGATCCCGTCCAGGGTCTGGCACGGCTTCGCGCCGACGCCAATGTCGACATTGTTCTCTGCGATATCGCCTTCGACGTCGGTGCATTGGTGCGGGCGATGGCGAGTGAGCGGATCGCCGCGCCGGTGGTCGCCTGCGGGGTCGACTGCGAGGCGGAAGCGGCGGTCCGAGCGGTACGGGAGGGCGCGCGCGAATTCCTGCCGCTACCGCCGGATCCGGACCTCATCGCCGCCATCCTCGCTGCTGCGGCCGGCGAGAGCCATGCGTTGATCGTGCGGGATCCGGCCATGGCAGCCACGGTGCGTCGCGCGCAGCAGGTGGCGACGGCGGAGGCGTCCGTTCTCATCAGCGGGGAGTCGGGAACTGGCAAGGAGATTCTGGCGCGCCACATCCATCGCCGCTCCCGCCGCGCCGGCGGGCCGTTCGTGGCGCTGAACTGCGCTGCGATCCCGGAGCAATTGCTCGAATCGGAGCTGTTCGGGCACGAGAAGGGCGCCTTCTCCGGTGCCGTGGCGCGTCGGATCGGCAAATTTGAAGCGGCCGAAGGTGGCACCCTTCTACTCGACGAAATCAGCGAGATGGACATTCGCCTGCAGGCGAAATTGCTGCGCGCGGTGCAGGAGCGTGAGATAGACCGGCTCGGCGGCACCGCGCCCGTGCGGATCAATGTTCGCCTTCTTGCCACGACCAACCGCGACCTGCCGGCCGAGGTCACCGCCGGACGGTTCCGCGAGGATCTGTTCTTCCGGCTCAACGTCATCGCCCTTCGCGTTCCGCCGCTGCGCGAAAGGCCGGGTGACATCGCCGTTCTGGCCGATCATTTCGCACGTCACTATGCCGAAGTGAACGGATTGCCGATCCGCCCCGTATCGGCGGCCGCGCACCGTCTGCTGGGC
Organism: Pseudomonadota bacterium; assembly: GCA_021815825.1. Taxonomy (GTDB): domain Bacteria; phylum Pseudomonadota; class Alphaproteobacteria; order Acetobacterales; family Acetobacteraceae; genus JAJZVV01. Next base: position 6,975 of record JAKAZO010000022.1, on the reverse strand, counting down.
AGCCTGCCCTGGCGCGGCAATGTCCGCGAACTCGAGAATGCGATGCATCGTGCCGTCCTTCTGGCCGAGGGCGAGGAGATCGGCGCCGAGGCGTTCGAGTTGCCGGGGACTGCGCCGTCCGCAGTGGCCGTCGTCGACGGGGGCCGCAAGGAGACGTCCGGCGGCCCTGTCACGGCGCTGGTCGGCAAGACCATGGAGCAGGTGGAGCGCGAGCTCATTCTGGAAACGCTCGCTCATACGCTCGGTAATCGCACCCATGCCGCGACGATTCTCGGCATCTCCATCCGCGCCCTGCGCAACAAGCTGCGCGACTACGCGGCGCAGGGGACGCGTGTGCCGCCGCCGCCGGTCGGTCTGGCCGCCGCCGCGATGGGCTGAGCCGATGATGGTGTGGAAGTCCGCCGGAAGCCGGTGCCTGGCGCTGCGAACCGCAGCGGGTCGGACGATGGGTTCGGAGCGCGGCGGCCGGGTCGCCAGAGTGCGGTGGGGTTGCTGAGATGTCGGACGCGGCAGCGAGCGCCTCGGCGCCTCTGAGCCAGCTCAATCGGCTCGGGCTGCGCTTGCGCGGCGCTGCGCCGGGTAGCGATGTCGGGCTCGCGCTCGGCGTCATCGCGCTCCTGTCGGTGCTCATCCTGCCGCTGCCGAGCTTCGTGCTCGATGTCGGTCTGTCGCTTTCGATCACGGCCGCGGTTTTGGTGCTGATGGTGGCGCTGTTCCTGAGACGGCCACTGGACTTCACCAGCTTCCCCACCCTCCTGTTGCTGACGACGCTGCTCCGGCTCTCGCTCAATGTTGCGACGACGCGGTTGATTCTCTCGCACGGCAACGAGGGCCGTCTTGCCGCTGGCCATGTCGTGGCCGCGTTCGGCGGCTTCCTGATGGGCGGGGACGTCGTCATCGGTCTGATCCTGTTCGCCATCCTCATGGTGGTGAACTTCATGGTCATCACCAAAGGGTCCGGCCGCATTGCCGAAGTCGCGGCGCGCTTCAGCCTTGATGCCATGCCTGGCAAGCAGATGGCCATCGATGCCGACCTTTCCTCGGGGCTGATCGATGAACGGGCGGCGCGGAAACGGCGCCGCGAGCTGGAGGAGGAAAGCGGCTTTTACGGCGCGATGGACGGCGCGGCGAAGTTCGTGCGCGGTGATGCGATCGCGGCGCTGATCATCACCGGCATCAACATCATCGGCGGGCTCGCGATTGGCTTGATCCGTCATGGCATGCCCTTCGCCGATGCGGCGGCAACCTTCACGACGTTGACAGTCGGCGATGGCCTTGTGTCGCAGATCCCGGCGCTGATCGTGTCCACGGCCGCTGGCATCGTGGTGACCAAGGGCAGCACCGAAGGCTCGGCGGATGCGGCGCTGGTCCGCCAGCTCGGCGACAACCCGAAGCCGCTCGCGGTCGCGGCAGGCGCTGCGACGGTGCTGGCGCTGATGCCGGGGCTGCCGATGCTTCCGTTCCTCGGACTCGCCGGCCTTGCGGGTGGCGCAGCCTGGCTGCGCCACAAGCATCCGCCCGTCGCGGCCGAGGACAACGTCACGATCGCCGGGCCTGCCATCGCGGCGGAGCCGCCGATCAGCGAGACGCTGCGCATCGATCTCATCCGGCTCGAACTCGGCTATGGGCTGCTATCGCTCGCCGGCGGCGAGCAGGCGCGGTTGACTGAGCAGATCAAGGGACTGCGTCGAACCATCGCCGCCGAGATGGGATTCGTCCTCCCTCCCGTCCGCATCCAGGATAATCTGCAGCTGCCTGCGGAAGCGTATGTCATCCGCATCAAGGAGATCGAGGCCGGGCGCGGCGAGGTGCGGCCGTCCATGCTGCTGGCGATGGATCCGCGCGGCGGCGTTCCCGATCTGCCCGGTGAGCAGACCACGGAGCCCGCCTTCGGGCTGCCGGCACGGTGGATCGCCGATGCCGCCAAGGAGGAAGCCGTCGCGCGCGGCTGCACGGTGGTCGATCCGCCGAGTGTGCTGACGACACATCTGACGGAGCTCGTGCGTGAGAACATGGCGGAGCTGCTGTCGTACGCGGAGACGCAAAAGCTGTTGGACGACCTGCCGCGCGAGCAGCAGAAGCTCGTCTCCGACCTGATCCCGGGGCAGTTCACGGTGGGCGGTGTTCAGCGCGTGCTGCAGGCCCTGCTCGCCGAACGGGTCTCGATCCGTGACTTGCCGACCATTCTGGAGGGGATCCACGAGGCGACCACGGGCGGCGGGCGCGGCATCGGCAGCATCGTTGCGCATGTGCGAATCCGGCTCGCGCGCCAGCTCAGCGATGCGCATGTCGGCTCAGGCGGCTATATTCCGCTCCTTGTGCTGTCCCCGGAATGGGAGACGAGCTTTGCCGAGAGCATGGTCGGCGGTCCGGAGGACCGCCACTTGGCGATGGCGCCGTCGCGGTTGCAGGAATTCACCCAACGATTGCGTGCGATGCTGGAGGCCCACGCGGCCGAGCAGCCCGTGGTGCTGACCAGCGCGATGGTCCGGCCCCAGGTTCGCGCCATCGTCGAACGCCTGCGCCCGGCAACGACGGTGCTCGCCCAGCCGGAAATCCACCCGCGCGCGCGCATCCGCACCATCGGCAGCATCTGAGATCATCGACCTTGCCGCGGCTATGCCTTCGGGACGAGCCCGGACCGATCAGGTCGGGCGGATGGCGACGGCGCGGACATCCTCGGCGACCAGCGGTGCGAAGGCAACGAAATTGGCCTCGAACCGGCCGGCGAGGGCTCGGGCGGCCTCGTCGTAGGCCTGCGGATCGGACCAGGCCTGGCGTGGGTCGAGCAGCGCCACGGGCACGCCAGGCACGGCGTCGGGGATCATCAGGCCGAAATGCGGTTCGCGATGGAAGCGCGCGGCGGCCAGTCTGCCATCGAGGGCTGCGGCGAGCAGGGCGCGCGTGTGGCGGATCGGCATGCGTGTTCCGACGCCGTAGGCGCCCCCGGTCCAACCCGTATTCACGAGCCAGCACTCGGCGCCATGCGCAGCGATGAAGTCCTCCAGCATTTTGGCATAGATTTCCGGATGCCGCGGCAGGAACGGGGCGCCGAAGCAGGCGGAAAAGGTCGCTTGCGGCTCGGCCCCCAGTCCCTTCTCGGTGCCAGCGACGCGGGCCGTGTAGCCGGACAGGAAGTGGTACATCGCTTGCGCCGGGGACAGCCGTGCGATGGGCGGAAGTACGCCGAAGGCATCAGCGGTCAGCATCACCACGTTGCGAGGATGACCGCCACGACCCGAGAGTTCGGCGTTGGCGACGTAGTCGATCGGGTAGCAGGAGCGCGTGTTCTCGGTGTAGGTCGCGTCGGTCAGGTCGAGCCGGCCTCCCGGATCGGCGACGACGTTCTCCAGCACGGCGCCGAACCGGTGGGTTGCCGCCCATATGCCCGGTTCAGCCTCGGCGGAAAGGTTGATGACCTTGGCGTAGCAGCCGCCCTCGATGTTGAAGACGCCGTCTGCACTCCAGCCATGCTCATCATCGCCGATCAGCCGCCGCGCGGGATCGGAGGAGAGCGTGGTCTTGCCGGTTCCAGAGAGGCCGAAGAACAACGCCACGTCGCCGTCCGGTCCGACATTGGCGCTGCAATGCATCGGCAGCACGCCGCTCGCGGGCAGCGACCAGTTCATTGCCGTGAAAATCGACTTCTTGATCTCGCCAGCATATTGCGTGCCAGCGATGACGATGCAGCGCTGGCCGAACGACAGCGCGATGGCAGTGGCGCTGCGCACGCCATCGATGGCGGGATCCGTCTCGAAGCGCGGCGCATGCAGGATCGTGTAGTCCGGTACGAATTCGCTCAGCGCTTGGGGGGACGGACGAAGGAACATGTTGCGCGCGAAGGCGGCGTGCCAGGCGTCGGTGGTGACCAGGCGCACACGCAGCCGGTGCGCCGGGTCCGCGCCGGCGTGGAGATCCTGCACGAACAGTTCCTGGCCCTGCAGATACGCCTGCACGCGCGCGCGCAGCAGCGCGAAGCGCTCCGGCGCCAGGCGCTGGTTGATTTTGCCCCACCAGACCTCGCCGCTGCTCCCGGCTTCGTCGACAACGAACTTGTCGGCGACCGACCGGCCGGTATGAGCGCCGGTCCGCACCGTCAGCGCGCCATCGGTGGTCAGTCTCCCCTCGCCGCGACGGATCGCGTGGGCAACGAGTTGCGGCAGGGCAAGATTGGCATGCACCGGCAGCAGCGTGTGGACGCCCGTGCACGCCAGCGGCGAAGCGGCATCGGCGCCGGCGTGGTGGGGCAGCTCGGTGCTGGTCACGGCTGGCGATCCTCATTCCGGGTCGGGAGCACAGAGCCTCGCTTGCGCTGGGCGGCGGCGTCAAGCCCACGCGCGGCACGGGCAAGACGGATTAACTCCGCGCGCACGCCGTCGGCATCGTGGACGGGAGCGGACCAGTGATGGCGCAGCGTGGCCTTGTTGTCGGGGTCCTCGGCCGGGCCGAGGTCGAACCCATCCGTGTCCAGCGCCAGAAGCCGCCACGCGCCCGGTCTGCCGGCGATTGCGGCCAGCGCGTCGGCGTGCTCCCCGTTCACGTGCGTCAGAATGTCGGCCTCGGCGGCGGCGAGGCTCGCCACGGCCGCCGGCTCCGGCAGCAGAGCCTCACGCCGGATCCTGTCGGCGCGGGCGAATCCGCCGACCAGCATCGCTGCGGTGGGCGCCAGACGCCAGAGGGCGAAATCCGCGAAATCGGCGTAGAGGCGGGCATAGGGATGAATGGAGAGGTACCGCGCCTTGAGCGCCGTATCCGGCTCCGGCGCGGCCAGGCAGGTGAAGGTCACGCGCGGCGTCGTCTGCGGATTGGCCGCCGTTGCAGCCGCGCTGACCAGCAGGGCGCATCGCGGCTCGCGAGCGAGCTGGCGGGTATGCTCGGAGAGCGTCGAGAGCAGAAGCAGTATGGAAAGGTCGCCGGCCGTCGCCGGCGTGACGAGCGCGACATAGGGCTGGCCGTCGCGGGCGGTCGCCAGGCTTGCCGATCGGGCGGCGCGCAGCAGGCAGCGAGCCTGCCAAGCGGGGGAACTCTCAGCCGGGCTGATTGGGTCGGGGCCGGTCGTCGCCATATTTTGTTCACCTTTGTTGCCGGTTCTGCCACAATGGCGTGCCATCCTGTGTCGGAGCAGCGAACCGGAGAGCGCGCGTGACGAAGCAGACGATTGCCCTGGTCGACGACGATCGCAACATCCTGACCAGCGTCGCGATGACGCTGGAGCAGGAAGGCTTTGCCGTACGCACGTATACCGATGGCGAGAGCGCGCTCCAGGGCCTGCTGGCCCGGCCGGTGGATCTCGCGGTCCTGGACGTCAAGATGCCGCGGATGGATGGCATGGAGTTGCTGCAGCGGCTGCGGGCGCGGTCCTCGGTGCCGGTGATCTTCCTCACCAGCAAGGACGAGGAGGTGGACGAACTGATGGGGCTGCGGCTTGGCGCCGACGATTACATCACCAAGCCGTTCAGCCAGCGGTTGCTGATCGAGCGCATCCGCGCCCTGCTGCGCCGCAACGAGGCGGGACGGACGGATGGCGTCGGTGTCCAGTCCGGCGTGATCCGGCGCGGTGAACTGTTGCTCGACGAGACCAAGCACCAATGCACCTGGCGCGGGCAGGACATCGACCTCACCGTCACCGAGTTTCTGCTGGTCAAGGCCCTCGCTGCGCGTCCGGGAATGGTGAAGTCGCGCGACCAGCTGATCGACGCCGCCTATGGTGAAACCACCTACGTGGACGACCGGACCATCGACAGCCACGTCAAGCGCATCCGCAAGAAGTTCCGTTCCGTGGATGACGACTTCAACCAGATCGAGACGCTCTATGGCATCGGCTACCGCTACAAGGATCATTGACGGGCTGAGCCCGGCGGAAGTCGCTCCCGCGACCGAGCGGGTGCTGCGCCGGCGGGTGTCCGGGCGCTGGGTGTCGCCGCTGCTGCAGCGTATCCTGCTGGTCAATGCCTTGCCTTTGGCCCTGCTCGTCGCGGCGCTGCTCTATCTCAACCAATACCAGAACGGGCTGCTCGAGGCGGAGGTGTCCGCGTTGCGCGAGCAGGCGAAAATCTACGCCGGTGCGCTCGGCGAGGCGGCGGTGCATGAGGAGAACGGGCAGCGCTGGATGCTGGTGCCCGAACTCGCCCGGCCGCTGCTGCGCCGCCTCACGGAGCCCACGCCCAACGCGCAGGCCAAGCTCTATGCGCCGGACGGCACCCTGATCGGCGACAGCCGCGAGCTCGAGCGCGCCGCCGGTGTGGTGATCGCCGAACCGCCGCCGCCGCGTGCCGGCTGGCTGCTGGACGCCATCGGTTGGTTCTACGACCGGGTGCTCTCCGGCCTGTCTCAAGCTGGCACCCAGGACCTGCAGATGAGCCCGGCGGCCGGCGGTCTCGACTGGCAGCCGGACGTCAAGGAGGAGCTGCGCATGGACAGCTCCAACCAGTCCCGGGAGATGCCGCCCTATATCCGCCGCACGGGGGCCAATCGCCTACTCGTCACCGTCGCGGAGCCGGTGCAGCGCGACAAGGTCACCGTCGGCATCATTCTTCTCACCCGCGAGGCACGCGAGGTCGATGCCTCGCTCTCCGCGGTGCGCATCTCGATCCTGGCGCTGTTCGGGCTCGCGCTCGGGCTGACCGTGATCATGTCCTGGTATCTTTCGCTGACCATTGCCCGGCCGATCCTGCGGCTGGCGGAGGCCGCCGAACATATGCGCGAAGGGCGCGGACGGGCCGGCGCGGTTCCGGCCGCGCTGCTTGCCCGGCGCGATGAGGTCGGCGAACTCGCGCATGCGCTGGCCGAAAGCGCCGCGGCCCTGTGGGCGCGGATGGACGCGATTGAGCGCTTCGCCGCTGATGTCGCGCACGAGATCAAAAATCCGCTCTCGTCGATCCGCAGCGCGATCGAGACGCTTCGGCGGATCGACGACGCCGGTCAGCAACGCCGCCTGCTGGCCATCATCGCCGAGGACGTGCAGCGGCTCGATCG
>JAKAZO010000101.1 GCA_021815825.1 Pseudomonadota bacterium | reverse complement strand
GCGGCGAGCGCGAAGCGCCCGACTCGCTGCCCTTCCCCTCCACCGGGCCGCACGGCCACCGCGCCCGCATGCGCGAGAAGCTCCTTGCCCGCGGCCCCGGCGCCCTGGCCGACTATGAGTTGCTGGAAATGCTGCTCTATTTCGCCCAGCCGCGGGGCGACACCAAGCCGTTGGCGAAAGCGCTGATCAACCGCTTCGGCAGCTTCGGCATGGCGCTGACCGCACCGTCCGAGCAGCTCTTCGAGATTCCCGGGCTGAACATGCACGGGGTCGCCGCGATGAAGCTGGTCCAGGCCGCGTCGGTGCGGCTCGCCCAATCGGAAATCGTCGACCGGCCCGTGCTCGGCAACTGGGACCGGCTGATGGACTACCTCACCGTCGTGCTCGCCCGCGAGCCGGTCGAGCATTTCCGCGTCCTGTTCCTGGACAACCGCAACCAGCTCCTCGCCGACGAGGCGCACGCGCGGGGCACGGTGAACCACACCCCCGTCTACCCGCGGGAAGTGGTGAAGCGGGCCCTTGAGGTGAATGCCACCGCGCTGATCCTGGTCCACAACCATCCCAGCGGCGACCCGACGCCCTCGCGCGAGGATATCGACATGACCGGCGAGATCAGCGAGGCCGCCGCGGTGTTCTCCATCACCGTCCACGACCATGTCATCGTCGGCAACGGGCGCTGGGTCAGTCTGCGCAAGGAACGCCTGCTGTGACCGGCACCTGGGGCGATGGCGTCGGTCATCCCGCGAAACGGGCATCTTGAAACGAACGGGACATCGCGTTATGTGAGCGATTGACGACGGTGGCCGGTCTCACTAGCCTCCGCTGCCGTACGGGTCTGGCCCGCGTGGCTACCCCGCTCCCCTTCCCCAACTCTGGGCATCCCCTGGCCAAGACGCCGGCGGCCGGCACCCTGCCCGCCCCTCCCACCGACCGGCCCCGCATCTCCTGGCTCGCTTCGAGGCGCACCCATGCACCTTGCCGAACTCAAGGCAAAATCCCCCGCCGACCTGCTCAGCTTCGCCGAATCCCTGCAGATCGAGAACGCATCATCCCTGCGCAAGCAGGACATGATGTTCGCCATCCTGAAGAACCTGGCCGAGAACGACCAGGCGATCCATGGCTCCGGCACGCTCGAGATCCTGTCCGACGGGTTCGGCTTCCTGCGCAGCCCCGAGTCGAACTACCTGCCCGGCCCGGACGACATCTATGTCAGCCCGAACCAGGTCCGCCGCTTCGGCCTGCGCACCGGCGACACGGTCGAGGGCCAGATCCGCGCGCCCAAGGATGGCGAGCGCTATTTCGCGCTGCTCAAGCTCAATACCATCAATTTCGAGCAGCCGGACGCGGTCCGCCACCGCATCAATTTCGACAATCTCACGCCGCTCTACCCGGACGAGCGGCTGCGCATGGAAGTGCAGAACTTCCAGTCCGTGGCGAAGGGCCCGAGCAAGGACAACACGCTGCGCGTGATCGACCTGATCGCGCCGATCGGCAAGGGCCAGCGCGCCCTCATCGTCGCGCCGCCGCGCACCGGCAAGACGGTGATGCTGCAGAACATCGCCACTGCCATCGCCGCCAACCACCCGGACGTCTTCCTCATCGTGCTGCTGATCGACGAGCGGCCCGAGGAAGTCACCGACATGGCGCGCAGCGTCAAAGGCGAAGTCGTCGCCTCGACCTTCGACGAGCCGGCGACCCGGCACGTGCAGGTGACGGAGATGGTGCTGGAAAAGGCCAAGCGCCTGGTCGAGCACAAGCGCGACGTCGTCATCCTGCTCGATTCGATCACGCGACTCGCCCGCGCCTACAACACCGTCGTGCCGTCCTCGGGCAAGGTGCTCACCGGCGGCGTCGACGCCAACGCGCTGCAGCGGCCGAAGCGCTTCTTCGGCGCCGCGCGCAACATCGAGGAAGGCGGCTCGCTGACCATCATCGCCACCGCGCTGATCGATACCGGCAGCCGCATGGACGAGGTGATCTTCGAGGAGTTCAAGGGCACCGGCAACTCCGAGATCATTCTCGACCGCAAGCTCTCCGACAAGCGCACCTTCCCGGCCATCGACATCACCAAGTCCGGCACCCGCAAGGAAGAGCTGCTGGTGGAGAAGGGCACGCTGTCCAAGATGTGGGTGCTGCGCCGCATCCTCAACCCGATGGGCACCGTCGATGCGATGGAGTTCCTCGTCGACAAGCTGAAATACAGCAAGACCAACGCGGACTTCTTCGACGCCATGAACACCTGATCGCCGCGCCTGCGGCCGCGGGCTCGCGAACCTTCCAGTAACTGTTTTCGGAGAGACTGAGCCGAACCGGTCTCCCGGCCACGAGGAGCAGAGAATGCCGGACCCCGACTACAAGGTTAAGGATATCGCGCTGGCCGACTGGGGCCGCAAGGAAATCTCCCTCGCCGAGGACGAGATGCCCGGACTGATGGCGGTGCGCGCCGAGTTCGGCGCCTCCAAGCCGCTCAAGGGCGCGCGCATCGTCGGCTGCCTGCACATGACGATCCAGACCGCGGTGCTGATCGAGACGCTGCAGGCGCTCGGCGCCTCGGTGCGCTGGTCCTCATGCAACATCTTCTCCACCCAGGACCACGCCGCCGCCGCCATCGCCGCCGTCGGCGTGCCGGTCTTCGCCTGGAAGGGCATGACCGAGGAGGAGTTCTGGTGGTGCATCGAGCAGACCGTGCGCGGACCGGATGGCTGGACGCCCAACCTGATCCTCGACGATGGCGGCGACCTGACCAAGCTGATGCACGAGAAATATCCGGCCATGCTCGCCGACGTGCGCGGCCTGTCGGAGGAAACCACCACCGGCGTGCACCGGTTGCGCGACATGGAGCGCGATGGCCGGCTGCTGGTGCCGGCGATCAATGTCAATGACAGCGTCACCAAGTCGAAATTCGACAATCTCTACGGCTGCCGCGAATCGCTGGTCGATGGCATCCGCCGCGGCACCGACGTGATGATGGCCGGCAAGATCGCCGTCGTCGCCGGCTTCGGCGATGTCGGCAAGGGCTCGGCAGCGAGCCTGAAGCAGGCCGGCTGCCGCGTCCTTGTCACCGAGATCGACCCGATCTGCGCGTTGCAGGCGGCGATGGAAGGCTACGAGGTGGTGACGATGGAGCAGGCCGCGCCGCGCGGCGATATCTTCGTCACCGCTACCGGCAATATCGACGTCATCACCATCGAGCACATGCGCGCGATGAAGCACCGCGCCATCGTCTGCAATATCGGCCATTTCGACTCCGAGATCCAGATCGAGGCGCTGCGCAACTACCGCTGGGAAAACGTCAAGCCGCAGGTGGACGAGATCGTCTTCCCGGACGGCAAGCGGCTCGTCGTTCTCTCCGAGGGGCGGCTGGTCAATCTCGGCAACGCCACCGGCCATCCCAGCTTCGTGATGAGCGCCAGCTTCTGCAACCAGGTCCTGGCCCAGATCGAATTGTGGACGGTGCCGCCTGGCCACTACGAGCGGCGCGTCTACACACTGCCGAAGCGGCTCGACGAGAAGGTGGCGGCGCTGCACCTGGGCAAGGTCGGTGCCACCCTTACCAAGCTGACGCAGGCACAGTCCGCTTATATCGGCGTGCCCGAGAGCGGGCCGTTCAAACACGATCTCTACCGCTACTGACATGGACGAGCGCGCGCGCTTCGCGGCGATGATGCACCGCTCCGCCGAACTCAAGCAGCGCATCGCCGAGGAACTGGCCGGGCCGCTCGTTCAGGCCGTGGACCTATGCGAGGCGAGCCTGCGTGCTGGCGGAAAATTGATGCTGTGCGGCAATGGCGGCTCGGCGGCGGATGCACAGCATCTCGCCGCCGAACTCGTCGTGCGGCTGCGCCCCAAGGTGAACCGCGACGCCTGGCCGGCGCTCTCGCTCGCGCTCGACACCTCGGCGCTGACCGCCGGCGGCAACGATTACGGCTTCGAGTCCGTCTTCGAACGCCCGCTGCGCGGCCTCGGCCGCAAGGGCGACGTGCTCATCGGCATCACCACGTCGGGCCGCTCGCCGAACGTGGTGCGCGCGCTCGCCGCGGCGCGCGAACTCGGCATCGGCACCATCGGCCTGCTGGGCAGCAGCGGCGAGCCGGCGCTGTCGCAATGCGACGTGGCGCTGCTGGTGCCGTCGGCAGAGACGGCGCGCATCCAGGAGAGCCACATCGCGCTCGGCCACGCGCTCATGGAATTGCTCGAGGACCGGCTGCTGTCAGCCGGCGCCGCGACGGTCTGAGCCGATGGCGATCCTGCTCACCGGCGCGGCCGGCTTCATCGGCTCGCACGTCGCCACCGCCCTGCTCGCCCGCGGCGAACAGGTGATCGGGCTCGACAATCTCAACGACTATTACGACATCCGTCTGAAGACGGCGCGGCTGGCGCGGCTGGCCGGGCATGCCGGCTTCCATTTCGAACGGGTCGACATCGCCGACGCCGCCGCGGTCGAGGCGGTGACGGCGGCGCACCCGCGGATCGACCGCATCGTCCATCTCGCCGCCCAGGCGGGCGTGCGCTATTCGCTGACCAACCCCTATGCGTATGTCTCGTCCAACGTCATGGGGCACGTGGTCATGCTCGAGGCGGCGCGCCGCATCCAGGGGCTGCGCCACATGGTCTATGCCAGCTCGTCCTCGATCTATGGCGCCGACTCGGTCGTGCCCTTCGCGGAGAACGAACGGGCGGACACGCCGGTCTCGCTCTACGCGGCGACCAAGCGCTCGGACGAGTTGATGAGCCACGCCTACGCGCACCTGTTCGGCCTGCCGCTCACGGGTTTGCGCTTCTTCACCGTCTATGGTCCCTGGGGCCGGCCGGACATGGCCTATTACAGTTTCGCCCGCGCCATCGTCCGGGGCGAGCCGATCACGGTGTTCGACGGCGGCCGGCTGAAGCGGGACTTCACCTATATCGACGACATCACCGCGGGCGTGCTGGCCTGCCTCGACCGCCCGCCCGGCGCGGGCGAAGCCGCGCGGGTGCTGAATATCGGCAACCACCGGAGCGAGGCGGTCGGCACGCTGATCGCGCTTCTCGAACAGGGTCTCGGACGGAGCGCGGTGATCCGCGACGCGGCCCGCCCGCGCACCGAAGTCATCGAAACCTTCGCCTCCGTGGACCGGCTCGCGGCCCTGACCGGCTACGCGCCCGCCACGCCGCTCGCCACCGGCATCGCCCGCTTCGTCGCCTGGTTCAAGGACTGGCACCGCGACGACGCCTGACACTGGCGCGATCCCGCCTCAGCGCGGCAGCCCCCCGGCCAGGGCCTTCGCCACCGCGTCGGCCACCGCCGCCCAATCGCCGGGGCGGGGCTGGCGGAAGAAGCGCATCGTCGGATACCAGGCTGTGTCGGTGCGTCCGAGCATCCAGCGCCAGTCCGGCGGATCGGCGAGCATCACCCAGACCGGCTTGCCGAGCGCGCCGGCGAGATGGGCGACGGCGGTGTCCACCGTCACGACCAGATCGAGACTGGCGATCAGCGCCGCCGTCTGAGCGAAATCGGTGAGCAGGTCGCCGTGATCGACGAGGCCAGGGAAGATCCCGGCCAGCGCCGCCCTGTCCCGGTCGGGGACGATCTTCTGCAGCGAAACGAAGCTGACCTCGGCGATCTGCCCGATCGCGGCGAGATCGGCGAGCGCCATCGAGCGCCGGCGGTCGTTGGGATGGGTCGGGCGCCCGGCCCAGGCGATGCCGACGCGCGGTCCGCGCTGGCCGGCGAGCCGCGCCTGCCACAGCGCGACATCGCCGGGGTCGGCGGCCAGATACGGCACGCGCGCGGGGATGCTCGCCTCGGTGATCTCGAACAGATGCGGCAGGCTGGAGAGCAGGCAATGCACCGCGTGCGGCGGGATCTCGTTCCAGCGGCTGTGGCACTGCGCGACCCCCGGCAGCTTGGCGAGCAGCGGCGCGAGGTCCGGGCTGCAGCCGAGCACGACCTCCTGGCAGCGTTCCGCGACCGCGGGGATGAAGCGGCAGAACTGGATGGTGTCGCCATAGCCCTGGTCGCCGACGAGCAGGATGCGCCCGGCCGGCAGCCGCATGCCGTTCCAGGCCGGCGCGGTCATCGGCGGTAGCATTCCCTTGGCCTGTTCGAGCTGGTTGCGCCATTCATATTCCAGCCAGCCAGGCCGCCATTCGCCGCGCGCGAGCAGGATCTGGCCGATCGCGAGGTGCGCCTCGGGGTTGGCCGGCTCGCGCGCCAGCGCCATCAGGAAGGCGGTCAGCGCCTCGTCGCGCTCGCCCTGATCGATCAGCGACTTGCCCAGATTGACCAGGAAGCGCGGCGCCTGCGGCTGCAGCCGCACCGCCTCGCGTGCCGCCGCCGTCGCGTCCTCGAGCCGGTACTGCATGCGGTAGAGGCCGCTGAGATTGCTGAACCAGGCCGCCACCGAGCGATCGCGCCCGATGGCGCGCTCGAGCAATGCCACGCCGCGCGTGAGATCGCCGCGATGGCCGATGATGCCGCCGAGCAGCGCCAGCGCCGGCGGATGGTCCGGAGTCGTTTCCAGCAGATCCTGGCAGATGCCCGCCGCCTCGTTGAAGCGCTTGGCAACCATCGCCTGTTCGGCGCGCAGAATCTGCTCGCGCAGCGCTTGGGCGCGTGCGGCCTCGGTGTCGGCGGGCGACGGCGTCGCGGTGCTCAAACCTCAGGCTCCTTCCTCAGCTGAGCCTATATCGCCCAAGGGCCCCGCGACCGGAAGAGTGCCATGGGCTCAGCCGCCGTCGAGTGCGCGCCAGATGGTGCCGAGCTGCTCGGCGACGGTCGCCCCCAGCGCATCGTCGCGCCGGCGTCCGGCGCCGTCCGCTGCCCCCCCCGGCGCGCCGCCGGCCAGGGCCCCGACCAGGGCCTTCGCTGGCGCCGCACCGAGCCCGGACGCGCCGGCGGCGATCGCGCCCGGTGGCAGCAGGGCCCGCAGCCGGCGGAGACGCGGGCCCATTTCGCCGATCGGCGCGCGCAGCGTCGCCCGCGCCTCCGGGATCAGCCCCGCCCATTCGTCGAGCACGCTCGAGAGCGTATCCACCGTCCCGGCCAGCGTGGGCTGCGCCTTGTCCCAGTTGCGCATGGTGGCGCCGATGTCGAGCACGGCGCGATCGACGGCGCCGAACATGGGCGCAGTGGCCGCGAGCGTCATCTGACTGATCTCGGCGGCGACCCGCAGGTCGGTGGCGAGGTCTGTGGGCACCTCGGCGAGCCGGTCCCGCATGTGCCGATGCAGCCCCGTGACCTCGTGCTGCAGCGTGCGCAGCCAGCCGCGCGCGATCGGCCCCTCGGCGGCGGCGAACCCGACCGGCAGCACACCATGGGTCAGCGCCGCGGTGCGATCGTAGATTTCGCTTCGTCGCAGGCCGAGCGCCGCGGCGGCGGTTCGAACCGCGGCCTGGGCGTCGCGCCGCAGGGTCGCATCCAGCCCCGCCGCGGGGGCGCCGCGGGCGGTCGCGGCCAGCAACCCGCCGAGATCGGCCCGGCTCGCCCTCAGGGCATGAAAAATGAGCACGGCGTGCAGATCCCGCTCGCGCTTGCCCTCCGCTTGCTCGGCCGCGCGCGCGCCCGCCTTCGCCGCCGGGCCCAGCGCGCCGGACAGCGCCACCTTCTGGACCACCGCCATCATCGCCGCCGGCGTCACCGCCTGGGCTTCCTCCACCGCGTCGTGGAGGGCGGCGTCGCCCGGGCCGAGCCGCACCATTTTCGGCACGTCCGACCACGGCACCAGGTAGCGGGCGAAATTGCCGGCGAAGTCGCGCAGGATGGCGACCAGCCCGTGGCGCTCATCCTCCGCCGCGCGCGCCAGGCGCAGAACCTCGTGCTGGAAGGGAACCGCGGCGCTGCGCGGCTCGCGTCGGCGGAGCATGCTGCCGACGATGCCACCGACCCGCCAGCTCCCGACCATCGTGGCCTTACTCCGACCGTTGAATCCTGTCCGACCCTAAGCCGCCAATCGTGAACGGGAGATGATTCGCGGCCCCGAATCAGGCGCGCCGGTTCATTCGCCCTTCTTCAGGCTCGACCAGATCCCATGCAGACGCTCGCTGAGTTCGCTCGAGACGGAGCCGCCCGGCTCCCCCGCCCCGGCGGCCGTGGCGGGCACGATCCCGGGGGTCGCGATCGCGGGATGCGCGACCACGGGGGGCGTAGGCAGCAGCGCGCGCAGGCGGCGCAGCCGGGGTGCCAGTTCGCCGTCCGGGGCGCGCAGGGCGTCCTGCGCCTCGGGGATCAGCCCGCCCCATTCGTCCAGAATGTCGGAGAGCTTGTCGACCATGTGGACCAGCGTGGGCTGCGCCGTTTCCCATTGCCGCACCGTCGCGCCGATCCCGAGCACGGCGCCGTCGATGAGCCCGAGCAATTGGGCGGAGGCGCGCACCGTAGCCGCGCTGACCTCCATCGCGGCGCGCAGATCGGGCTCCAGTTCGGCATCGGCGTCGGCGAGCCGGGTGTTCAGGCGCTGGTTCAGCTCGGCGACCTCGCGATGCAGAACACGCAGCCAACCCGCGGCGAGCGGGCCTGAGCCGGAGGCGAAGCCGACCGGCAACAGGCGCTTCGCCAGCTCCCCCGTACGCCCGAAAATATCGCCCCGTCGAATCCCCAGAGCGCTGGCCGCCTCGCTCACCGCCGTCTTGGCGTGACGCCCCGCGGGGGTCTCCACCAGTGCCCTCACATCCGTCTGGCTGGCATGCAGAAGATGGAAGATCAGTACGGCGTGCAGCTCGCGCTCGCGCTGCCCCTCGCTCCGCGCCGCCGCCGTCGCCTGCGCCTTGGCCTCCGGGCCGAACAGGCCGGCGAGCGCGACCTGCGTGACCGCCTCGCGCATCGCCGCCGGCGTCACCGCCTTGGTCTCCTCGACCACCTTATGCAGCGCGGCATCGCGCTCGCTCATCGGTACCGTGTCGGGAAGATCGGCCCACGGCACGGTGTAGCGCGCGCAACTGCCGGCGAAATCCCGCAGCACCGCGACCAGCCCGTGACGCTCATCCTCGGCGACACGCGCCATGCGCAGCGGGCCGGACTCGAAGGGCACCGCCGCACTGCGCAACTTGCGCCGGGTCAGAACGTCGCGGACCAACCCGCCGACCAGCCAGCCACCCGCCATAGCGGCCTCGCTCCTGCTTCTGCTCTGTCATCCTGGATACGCCCCCAATGGTGAACGAGATGTGTCCGCGCGC